>JAPKZT010000334.1 GCA_026393655.1 Actinomycetota bacterium
GAGTTTCGCCAGTCGCTGGCGCAACGCCAACCTTGCCCAAAATAATCACTCCTGTTGGACAACGATCAACGCACAACGCACAACGTGTGCAAACATCATCGTCAATAATAAACACAACCTTGTCCGAAGGATCATCACCTGGCAACTCAGTACCATCAGCTTGTGAAATTGCTTCTGGCGAAACCATGAAGATGCACTTCCATGGACAAATATCAACGCAACCTTCGCACATGATGCATTCAGACTGATCAATATGTATGAACTGTTTTGGTTTGACTGCTTTACTCAGATATTCGGCGTCCACCTCAACTAGTTGATAATCATCCGTATACGGCATCATCGGTGGGTTTGCGTCAGTTTTTGCCACGGCTCAACTCTTCTTCACGAGTGGACGTCCGTAAGTAGAAGTTGCTACTTCTTTGGTAACTACTTCTCCACGCTTCTGCCACCAACCAAATAGATAAATCATCAAACCGATGTAATAAACATGGATCACGACAACAATAATGTCGCGAATTGCTTCGTAACTAATAACAATTGGAAAGCTGCCGCCAATCGTGTCTGACTTCAAAATATCGAATGGTCCGTAAACGAGTTTGTCTTTGCGCCAACCTAAATTTTTATCTGCGTGGTCAATCCACTGGTGAGGCACAACACCAAACGCTAAAAACAAAACTGCAAAGACATATGCGGCACCCAACATCGATTCGCCCCACGTTGCTTTACGATCAAAACTTCGACGCTTGCCAATCGGAATTATGACAAGGCTAAGTAAAGTGGTGAATATCGCCGAGAATATAAAAGCCTGGTTGACGCCTGGCCATCTGAGAATGTCAATTGCGAGCATTAGTTGAGGGCTTGCCTTTCCTCTTAAAATCTGTTTTTAGCCTAGTCGGCAAGATAATAATGACTCTGCTTGAAACCAACTGTGAGGGTCTTTTTTCGTCACTGGTTTTCACGATTGCTCAACACCTCTCAACGAAGGCAAGCCTGACTGTTCGGGTTGTGCGCTCGTGAACTTCTCGCATTAGGTTGCGTTGCGTCTAACCTATTAAGCGCAAGGATCATGAAAAACTAGAAACTTATTGTTGAGGAGTGCAGTGGCAGGAATACCCGAACATCTACTTAAGCGTGCACAAGAAGCGCGCGACAAAGCAGCTGGCATAGCGCCTGCTGCCGATGGCGCAACTGCTTCGACAAATGTGCCGGCGAAAGTCGAAGAAAAAAAATCAGTCGCAAGTGCCGCAACTCCACCGCCTCCACCACCGCCTGATCCTGCATATGTTGTTGCGGCAAATACGCGCAAGAAGATTCCATTTTGGGCGATGGCTACCTTAAGTTTGTTGCCACTTTGGGCGCTGTTATATGTGCTTGCGATTCGCCCACAAGAAAAAATAGTTGAAGGACCACTTGCAGTTGGCGCCGGTGTATACGGATCTTGTGCAGGTTGTCATGGTGCCGAAGGCGCTGGTGGAGCTGGTCGAGTTTTATATCAAGGCGAAGTTCTAAAAACATTTCCAAAAATTGAAGACATGCTTAGTTTTGTTTATACGGGTTCGCAACAATATGTCTCGGCTGGTCTAAAAATTTACGGCAACCCAGATCGAGATGGTGGTGCGCACGCACCGCTTTCTTACAACGGAAACCCAATGCCCCAGCAAGGTGAGAAATATGGTGGCGGTTTGTCAGAGGCAGAAATCCTCGGCGTTGTTTGTCACGAGCGCTATGTGATTAGTGGCGCAGACCCTCAAAGCGAAACATGGAAAGCGGAGTACGAGCGCTGGTGCGCGCCCGGTTCTGAAATTTTTGCTGGTCTTGAATCTGGTTCGGTTAACTTCGACAATCTTGCAGAAACATACGCTGCCATGCCTGAAGCGCCTGCTCATGTCGGTACCGACCCTCGACCATTTGGCAAATAACTAATTGGTTAGTTTTTGTTCGCGCCTAGCGAGCAACGTCACAGTCGTTAAATAGTAGATAACGAATAAATCTGTTTAGCCTTGTGCCTAGATGCAAAACGAGATTCAACTAGCGCAAGACAATACTGGCGAAGTTCGACAAGTGCTGCGCACCGAGGTGCTCGTAGTTGGTGGCGGTCCAGCCGGTGCGGCCGCCGGATTTTGGTTAGCAAAACTTGGGCACGATGTAATCGTTATTGAACGCAAAAAATTTCCACGCGAAAAAACATGTGGTGATGGATTAACACCACGAGCAGTTAAAGAACTCGGCGACATGGGTCTTAGTGATCAGTTGTCGCAGTTTCATCGCTATGAAGGTCTTCGTGCAACTGCACATGGCAAAGCACTTGAATTGAAATGGCCAACTCATCCGATTTATCCGCAGTATGGATACGTCGTGCGTCGACGCGAACTTGACATGATGGTCGCACGAAACGCGCAAGATGCTGGTGCGAAACTTTTAGAAGAACATGAAGCTATTTCACCAATCGTCGAGAATGACTGTGTGCGTGGTGCAATCGTTACGAACAAAGTTGATGGCAGCACAATTGCAATTCATGCGCAATACGTGATTATCGCTGATGGTGCGAACTCACGATTTGGTCGCGCAATCGGAACCTCGCGTGAAAAATCTTGGCCTTACGGCACGGCGATTCGTACTTATTGGAAGAGTCCCAGACACGACGAACCTTGGATTGAATCTGCGCTAGATGTTAAAGATCGCAATGGCAAATCAATGCCTGGATACGGATGGATATTTCCGGTTGGTGATGGCACCATAAATATCGGTGTTGGACTTCTTTCAACTTTCAAAAACTTTAAAGATGTAAATACTTCGCACTTACTTGATTCGTATGCCCACATGGTTGCCGACCGCTGGGAAATTGACCCGACTCAACCAGAGTGCAAAGCCACGAGCGGCAAGATTCCAATGGGCGGATCAGTTGGACCAAAAGTTGGCAACACACATATCGTGATCGGTGATGCAGCCGGCAGCGTGAATCCGTTTAATGGCGAAGGAATCGACTATGCCTATGAGACCGCACACATCGCTGCCGATGTATTACACGATGCGCTAGTTGCCAAAGATGCGATGATCTTAAAACGCTATGACCAACTAATTGAAGAAGAGTATGGTCAATATTTCAAAGTTGCCAGATTATTTGCACGAATCATCGGTCGCCCAGTTTTGATGCGCGAACTTTCTCGAGTTGGTATCCATAGTCGAACACTCATGGAGTGGGTGCTGAGGATCATGGCTAATTTATTGCGACCAGACGAACTCGGCCCGGCCGAGGCTGCTTACAAAGCTGCGGCATTAATCGTCCGCGCAATGCCGGACGCCTAGCTAGTTAGTTAACTAGTTGTTGTAAAGTCACAGTGTGAGTACCAACAGCCGAACCTCAAATTTGCTGTTCAGCTATTTCTCTTTTCTTCAGACTCTTGTGTTACCTCTGCTTGAAATTTTGCCTCCATTTTTGCGAACTTTTGTTTTTAAACTGTTGTTCAAAGAGTTTGGCAAGAACGTGTTTATTGATTACAAGTGCTATTTCAGATACCCATCAAAAATCAAAATTGGAAATAACGTCTCAATCAATCGCGGGTGTGAGTTCTATCCATCACGCCAATTTAAAGATGCATACATAATTCTTGAAGACGACACTGTGCTGGGGCCAAATATCACTTTCTTTGGTGCCGGGCAAGACCCAACAACACCAGAACTGCCCGATATCGCAGCAACAATTCGCGTCGCCCGCGGTGCATACATCGGTGGCAACTCAACAATTCGTTACGGAGTAACTATCGGGGCTGGCGCAGTCGTTGCCGCCGGTTCTGTAGTCACAAAAGATGTCCCTGAAAATACCGTTGTCGGTGGAGTACCAGCACGCATAATAAAGCCGCGTTACAACAAAAACTAGAACTGACTAGCTAATTAATGCACTAGTTAATGAGCTAGTTGCAATTCGATGAGCGTTTGCCATCGTCAACAACCCAATTGATGTGCCCGGTATCGAAGGCAAAACACTGGTATCGACAATGTGAACATTTTGCCAACCAAATGGTCGGCCAAGATTATCGGTGTCGGTTGGAAGTTTTGGGTCAGCAGACATCGGAAACGATGAGCCAAAGTGATATCCGACAGACGCGAAACTTTCCTGGCGAGCAAAGCCAAGTGCGACTGCCCCTTTTCTTCGAAAAATCTTCTTAAGTCGAGAATTTAACACGCTGACAACACTTTTTTGATTTGGGTGCAGAATCTGTTTTGAATCTAACTGAGCCACACCGTTGACAAAATCATCACCAAGCCGCACGACATATTTTGACCCATGATCTGAATGCGTGTTAACAATTGCAACCAACAAGTTGCCGCTGACAAACTTTGCCAACTTTCCTCGTACTGAATTGATGGTTGCGTGATTCAACCCGAGTTTCGACATAGCGAGTTCATTGGGTTGGGATACCTGTACATGCACCCAGCGATCCGAAAGTTTGCGTTCTTTGAATTCTAAAAACACGTTGCTTTGCGTATTTTGATTCGGCCAAGCGACCGGGTAACGGACCGCCGAAACAAATGGTTGAAGAAAGCCCCCAGTCTGTTTAATAGTCGCCTCAAAACCGGACATATTTTGTGACTGCAACATGATTCTCGTCGTGTTCACCGCACCTGCAGCCAAGAACAATCGATCAGCTTCAATATTTTTTTCTTCACCACTATGTTCGCTAACCATCGAAACTTTCACAGCTGAACCAGATTCAACGATAGTTCTAACTTTCCACCCACCTAAATATTCAATTTGCTGTTCAAGTCTCATCTGATTGACTTCTAATTCGGCTTTGTATATAGCGTCATACACACAACCTGCACTGCAGTGCCCACAAAAATTGCAGCCTTTAAGATCGGCGATATTTTTGCTACGCGTCATTATTCTTGCTTGCCCAAAGACTTCTGGCGAATCAATTGTTGATCGTGTAGAACTACGCAAAGTTTGTAATAACTTGCATTGACCTTTTGTCAGACTCAAAATATCATTCGGATTATTTTTTAACGACGGAAAATATTTAGAAAGTTCATCAACTGGTTCGGAAATTGAAATATTTTGCACACACTCACGCATGTGTTTGAGAATTTCGTCACGCGATACGGGCCAATCTTTAATATCTGATTCGGCTGGTGGCAAAAAAGCCGCACCCCATCCCGCGCTAAACCCCCCTAGAGCCAATGAATAACTGGGCGACGACCGAGAAAAAGTGCCCGACTTTACAGCCTCTGAGTTGTCACTGGAGTAGAAGTAATCAGACCCCAAAACCAATTTTTTTGGGATAGCCGAATTTGAATCTGCCGTGAAATTACTCGCCAGACTTTTTACATCGTCGTCAGACCAATTCATCGGTTGGATCATCGACATTCGTGATTTAATTTTTTGGCGCTCGGGGTCAAGTTGACGCCCAACGTCAATCACTGTTGGTTTAATGCCTGTTTTTACGATCGCCTTCAACGCCCCAACTGCAGAGAGACCTGAGCCAACTACAACAACCTTCATTGGAAGTAGTTACTTCGGTTCAAGTTCTGACAACGAATTTGAAATTCTCGAAATCTGAGATTTAGTTAACTGGTGGTAACAAGGCAAATACACGCCGTTTGAATACAGACGGTCCGCGTTGGGCGTTACACCTTGAAACGGATAACTCGCTAAGCCGCTTATCTTCACCAAACTCGTAGTTGAACAATCAACCCCACGAGAAGTTAATTGTTTTTGAAAGTCAGAAAAATTATCTGCGTAGACGATGTACTGCCAGAAAACATTTTCTCCACCATCTGCGCCGATTGGGCGGTCACTGAAATTATGAGAACTATTAATCTGATTAATAGCTGATTTTCTCTTCGAGTCTTTTTCTTCCATCTGTTTGATCTGCTGCAACCCAACCTTCGCCTGAATTGAGGTATACGACTCAAACCATTCAGCAGGAAGGCTGGTCAATGGTTGCTGATCGCGATCACCGGTAAATTTGGTCAGTTTTGAACCACCCCGCCAAGTCAGAAAGCGAAGTATAGGAAAAGTTAAGATCGCAAAAATAATCGGCTGTGACGCGAAGTTTCGAATTAAGTCAGTTTGCACTTTTTTGATCAATCGAGATCGCGAAGGTTTCGAGAGCTTTCGCTGGTCAATGCCGAGACTGCCAGCCATTTCGGAGTCATCAGTGAAAACAAAACCACCACCATAAGTATCAAGAGTTTTGACAGAAGATGCGCTGTACACACTCACATCACCAAACGACCCGATTTTGTCGCCACGAAATTTACCGTTCAAGCACTGCGAGAAGTCTTCGATGATAAATACGCCGGCATTTCGTAGCGTCTTACAAAGCGCTTCAACATCAGGAACAATCCCAAACAAATAGGTCAAAATTGCAACGCGCGGACTCGACTTCAATGCTTCAGTCAATGAAGTCTCTGAAAAACAAACTGTTGATTGATCAATATCAACAAACACTGGCACCAATTTGAGATCTAATACGACATCCAAAATCGGTTTGATAGTGATCGGTGGCATCAGCACAACGGATCCTGCTGGTAGTTCAAGATTTTTCAGAACTGCGTGAATTCCAGTTCGCGCAAAAGGAAACACAACGCAATGTTTTCGGCCGACATAATTTGCAAAAGTTGTTTCAAAACGAGCCACCGTGCGTGAATCATTTATCTTTGAAAAGAGCGAGCGAACGAGCCACACAAAGTCTTCAAACAACGTATGCGATATGCGACCCCGCGAAATCGGCAATTTCATACGGAGCAGACTACTTCGTTGACTTCATCTGTGATCAGATTCATCTTCGAAACACTTTGATTTGGCGAATAAGTATTTATAAATTCGCGCAGACTGATTTGGCTTGCGCCACTGTCATTGCGACAAGTCTTGATTGTTGGTGATGCAAGTCGAACAATCCAACCGTTTGCCAGTACTCCTCGATCTCCGTTATCAAGCATGTCAACAAGACTTGGTAACTCAAGAACCCGCGTCGGCATTGTGCCGTTTGTGTTGACGATTGCGAACCACATCACCGAATCACCAAACATGTTCGCCAACATCACACACGACGACCGTTTTGTAATATCAGTGCAATCAAGTTCACCTGGCGTTCCAGACGCAACGAATATCTTTCGACCGTCATCCAGACCGAAGGATGCATCACTTAGCGTGCGACCATTTTCAATTGAAAACCCGTCAGTCGTCGAAAATGTTGAGATAATCGCGACGAGTTCAATATTTTTTTCTACTGAATCTTGCATCACAGCAACATCTGATCCACGACCAAAGCAGTCATTACATGAGATGAATACTAAAAAAAATCCTGAGAGTGTAAGCAAACCAAACGCGAGCCAGAGACGCGAATTTAGTAACTGACGCACTAGTCGATAATACTAAGACTCAGCGAATCAGCTGAATAACTAGAAGTTAGCGAGCACCGGCAGAGTTGAGTTGAGGCGCATTTTCTGATTTGCTGCCTGTTTCGAACCTCATTTGTTCGAAGTAACTCAAGATCTGCAACTCAACCCCAAGATCTACATTGCGCACAGAAACACTGCTCGGCGTAGACAACACAACTGGAGCAAAGTTAAGAATCGATGTGATACCCGCTTCTACTAGCGCATCGACAGCAGCCTGAGACGCAGACGACGAGGTGGTGATCACACCAATACTTATCTTCTCATCTCGGACAATATTTTTAAGATCACTCACATCACCCACAGTTAGCGAACTCGTAGTTCGGCCAATTTTTTTTGGATCGTTGTCAACGATTGCTACAACTGGAAACCCACGAGATAAAAAGCCATCAAACTTGGCGAGTGCACAGCCCAAATTTCCCGCGCCGACAACTACTACATTCCATTCACGCATTAAACCCAGTTCACGTTTTATTTGGTGAGTCAAATATGTGACTTCGTATCCAACGCCTCGAGTTCCGTAACTTCCGAGGTATGAAAGATCTTTTCGCACCTTGGCTGCGTTCACTCCTGCGAGGGCGGCAAGTTCATCACTAGAAAATCGAAGAACATTTGTCGCCGCGAGGTTGTTAAGAATTTGCAAGTAGATCGGCAAACGAGCAATTGCTGCGTCTGGAATTTTGCGTCGTTGAAGTTGCGTCATGGTTTCTAGGGTAGGGCTTAGTGCATTAATTCACAAAGTCAAATGCTTCTTTTAACGTTTTGTTGGTCAAGACTTTTGTCACCAGAGTTATCGTTCGGTAGTGCTAATCGCAGTCTTTACAGCCTCAGCCAATCAAACTAATGCAACGCTTGCGGGCGCAGCGACGCTTATTGCCTGCGCATTTGCGTTGATCACTTTTGATCGTTGGCAAATTCGAGGTCAGTCGCACGAATTGGCGTGGACAATTGCCATGATTCTTTTTGCGGTCGGTTCGCTGGCTTTATGGTGGGCTGAGACAACTGGTTGGACATTATTTATATTTAAAATCTTTTTCGTTTCTGGTGCAGTGCTCAACGTTGCATGGCTGGCACTAGGCACGATTTATTTGTTGACTGGCAAAACTACTGGCGACCGTGTTCGTAAATATTTAACAAGTCTGAGTACATTTTCTATTGGCGTCGTGTTGATTGCGCCCGCGAAACGAGAAATAGTTGATGGCGAGTTTCCTTCGGCGCGTCAGTTATTCGGTGTTGCTCCACGAGTTCTTGCCGCCGTCGGTTCTGGTGTGCCGGCACTGATCATAATTTTTGGTGCGCTGTGGTCAACCTTCAGGGTGATACGAAAAGCAACACCAACCGTGTCACGAAAAAATGTGCGCATTGTTAAATCACCGAAGCGGTTGGCCCTCGGCAATGTTCTTGTTGCGACAGGCACAATTGTGCTTTCAGCGAGTGGATCTTTTGCTGGTCGCCTTGGCAAAGATCGAGCGTTTGCAATCACATTATTAGTTGGCTTATGTATTTTATTTTCAGGATTTTTTGTCGCTAGTAATTCGACTCACAAAAATACGAAAGATAATTCAGTTGCTCGCAACAACTGACAGTAATTAGCGAAACACAAGCGAAGCAATGCCCGCTGCAAAAATAACTAGCAGTAGCAAAGCAATTGTAAGAGTTGTCGCAGGTCGCATGATCTCAAGATTAACGAGTCGGGCTAATTTTTACTGATGTAGTCACTGAGGCCGAATCTTGACTAGGCGAATCGGTAGGGGTCGACAGAATGATTAAATCTCCTTGACCAATCTGTAGTTCAGTTGCTGCCGATCCACGATCTACACACAGCGAAAGCATCCCGTATGAGTCAATTACTAGCCCAAGACCACTTCCAATTTGGTCATAACTCCGAACAATTTTTAATGCTCGCACGACTGGCTCGCGAGATGCACTTGCACCACTCAATAGAGAACCGATTTCAACGCGCACGACTTCGCCAAATGCTGTTACTTCGTCTGGCCCAATATTGAGTTGGCAATTGCCGAAGCGATCAACCCATGTGACTTCACCGTGCAATGATCCATTTTCTTCTCGCGGCAAAGGCACAACACCAGGCAGCAACAAAGATGGGTCAATCAACTCTCCGAGTTCAGATAGATCGACGCCGTTGCAAAGATGCGCGGCAACCGGGCCAAAAATATCTCGCCCAGCAAACGTTTCGCCTGGCGCGTCAAGATGGTAATCAGTATTAGTTAGACAAACTGCTCGCCCTGCGCCACCAGCAAGTGCGATAGCCATTGCCAACAAACCATTGTCTGGACCAACGAAAACTCCCTTGCCGTCTGCAACTTCAACCGCGATTGCGCGGCGGGTCGAACCAACCCCCGGATCAACAACTGCAAGTACAACACCACTTGCGACATACGACACACATCGCGCAAGACTCAGAGAGCCTGCACGAACATCAAACGGTTCAATTTCATGTGTTAGGTCAACCACACGACAGGTTGGAGCAATTTCATAAATCACACTTTTGACAACGCCAACAAATTCGTCACGTGTGCCGTAGTCAGACAGAAAAGAAATTGTCGAATATTTTTTTGTCATCGGCGTCTCACGATACTGAAAATCGTAAGAGCCGGTGCCAACCCCCCGACGGCACCGGCTCAAACGGCGCAGCCCTTGCGAGCGCGACTCCCAGTTGGGGGGTTACCCCGTCCGGTGATCTTGCGACATTACTATTCTCACTTTAGACACGATTAACAGGTATCAAACAAATTTTGATAGAAATTATCAACATTTAGTTTCAGAGAAATCTATTGACCAAGCTCTTTGCTTCGAGCCGTTGCTGCGTGTACCGCTGCTGAGATAATTTCTGCGAATTGCTTATTCTCAAGCGCGGCAATGCCTGCTGCCGTTGTACCACTTGGGGACGTAACGTTCTGTCGCAACTGGGCTGGGCTGTCAGCACTTTGTGCCAGCAACGCCGACGACCCGACTAAGAGTTGTCGAACAAGATCATTGGCAATTTCAGCCGATAATCCTTGTTGCACTCCGGCATCTATTAACGCTTCGGCTAACAAGAAAATATATGCTGGGCCGCTTCCAGATAAACCAGTAACGGCATCAAGCAGATTTTCTTCAACTTCGACAACTTTGCCAACACTCTGCAGAATTTTTTTCGCCCATGAAATTTGGTCACTTGAACAGTTCGCGCTTGCCGCCATCGCTGACGCACCCTGACCAATTAGCGCAGGAGTATTCGGCATCGCGCGCACAACTGAAATTGAGTTTTCACAAGCACTTTCGATTGAAGCGATAGTTACTCCGGCAGCAATTGACAACAACTGCTTGACGCCAAAACTTTTTAGCGTTGAGCAGATTTCGGAGACATCGTTAGGTTTCACCGCGATAATTACTGAATCACATTTCAGCATTTGCACAGAAATAACTGACTCTGGAAAATCTTTGCTTAAGGTTGCTCGGCGATCAGAACTTTTTTCAACTATCACTAGTTCGTTAGGCGGTAAAAATTTCTTGGCAACTAAGCCTCGAGCCAGAGCTGAACCCATATTGCCCCCGCCAACTATGACCAACGACGGGCTGCTCATAACAAGATCGCCCTGCGCACAGTAATTAGCCTAGTTAGACGCACTCGAACCACCTAACGGCTTCCCCGACCGCTCCGCAGTTCGAGTGCTACTGCGTTGTGTGCGCATGACTTTTGCTTTGGCAAAGCCAATTTCGAGCAAGCTCCAAAAGAGTTGTTCAACTACTGAGTAGATGGTGCCAATCACACGATCTAACTCTCTTTCGGCAAGCGCAGTAAGCACTAATTCGCCGCGCAAAAATATTGCATCTTCAACTCCGATTGAAAAATGAGCCCCGACTAGTTTTTCATTTCGGCGCAAAATCGTCTCATATAAAAGCTCGGCGTTTTGTTCTGGCGCGGGCATCACATAAGTCTCATAACGCAAAGTTCTCTGACCAAGCGTCAGCCAAATTGTTGTGAAATCTTTTTCTTCCCCACGCATTCTGATGTACCATCGGATTTCGTCGCCTTCGGCACGGTCAACTGCTTCAATGTTCGGGTAACTCGCTCGAATGCGCCCTAGCCATTCGTCAATTTGTCGCTCAACGCGGGCAATCGCCGCGTCGTCGAATAAATCGCTCACGAGATTACGAGCAAGCAACCAATTGGCGCGCCGCAAGTGCGTCGTACACGCCGATCACACTGGCAGCCGTCGAAGCCCATGAATAATTTCTTGCTCGATGAGCAGCGTGGGTGCCCATTGAAAGACTCAAAATTGGATCGTCCAGCAGGCGGCGCGTATAGCCAGCGAAGGTTTCAACGTCACGATTTTTTACTACGTATCCAGTTCGTTCGTGCTCAACAAGATTTAAAAGTCCGCCGACAGCGCTCGCCACAACTGGGATGCCACACGCGGCGGCTTCAAGCGCCACGAGACCAAAGCTTTCACTTCGTGACGGCACCAGAACAACATCGGCAGCACGATAGTAAGTACTCAACAAATGGTGCGGTTGTGGCTCAACAAAATGAACGCGACCAGTTAATCCAAGATCGACTATCAACCGTTGAACATGGTTGGTCTCGCTTGAACCAAATGTTCCACTTGCTCCACCGACAACCATTAGTTCTGCATCGGTGCGCTTAAGTGCTGCCAGAGTCTGTACTGCAACGTCAACACCTTTGAGTGGTTGTATTCGTCCGACGAACAAAAGCAATGGCTTGTTGCCCCAGCCGAGTGCATTACGAGCACCGCGACGATCACCCGGCGAAAAAAATGCAGCGTCGACTCCAGGTGACGCAACAGTAACTGCGCCTGGCGACTTACCATAAAGTGAGCGGAACTGACTTAACTCTTCTGTGCAACTTACGCAGATTGCGTCAGCACATCCAATGATCTCTAATTCGGCGCGCTCACGAACAACTGATTCGGTGTCTCCACCAAGAGATTTAACTCGTGCCAGAGTATGAAAAGTTGTAACTAACGGCAATCCAAGTTGATGCTTGAGACGATGTCCAACTAAACCAGACAGCCAATAATTGGCGTGAAGCACATCGGTGCCTCCGTTGAGTTCAATATCTCGGGCCACTGCTTGCGTGAATTCGTCAACAACATCAAGTAGTTCGTCTTTTGATAGATCAAACTTTCCGGCTTTGATGTGTACAACTTTGTGATTTGGTTCGACATCAATAACTTCTGGCAGTCCTTCGCGCCATGCGCGTGTGTACGTCGTGCATTTCAAACCAGCTTGAGCCATTGCCGAAACAAGTTCGCGAACATATACGTTCATTCCACCACCGTCGCCAACACCTGGCTGAGCCAAGGGGGACGTGTGCATCGAAATTATCGCGACGCGCTTCATTGAACTATAAAACCTATCGTTTTAGTCGGGTTTTGCCTCTACGGGATATTAGGGCCGTGATGTTAAGGCTGTGTTTACAAGCGAATTAAATTACTTATTTTTCTAAATTAATCTGCAAGAAGTGAGTCGACGTTGACGCCGTCGTCTTTGTAGCGCTTCACAAGTTGCGCTGTTAATGCGTCGATTGATGCGAACAGTGCTTTTCGCTCAAGCGATTGTGAAATTTCAAAACGTGAAAGTTGTTGAACAACATTTTCAAGGGACTGGTCATCAAGGGTTCGCAGGTCACCAAAACTGATTTCTTGGCAAAGTTTCTCAAGTTCAACTATTAATACGTGTTCAGCAGAAATATTCGTTTCTCGCGGTGGACGCGATGATCCACCGCCGTGTTCTTGGCCGAAAACATTTGCAATGTCCGAAACGCTGATACCGGAAGCCGGCGTGCCATCTACGCGACGACGCTGCTCGTCGCGTGCTAAATCGCATCGTCCCTGAGCCATGCGACGCACGAACGAAATTACATCCTCTTGCATTTGCAATGCTGCGCGAGCAACTCGAATTTCGGCAGTTGACATTGATTCTGCGTTTAAAATGTCTGTCATTAACACCCTCCAGAAACTGGTGGTAAAACTGCGACTTCGTCAGCGTCGCCAACCGCAGTAGCACCAATTGCTTCTTCGCCGTTCAGCCACACACGACAGGTACCGAGCACTTTTGCAAAGTCGCTACCGAATTCAAGAACTGCGGTGCTCAAAACTTCGTCAACAGTCGACCCCTGAATTTCACGGCTTGCTGTACCCGCAGCCTGTCGCGCAGATGCAAAAAGTAGCAAATGTGCCATGTACTAATCGTACTCAAGCCACTACCCTGCGTTGAGTGTCTGTACGAGGTGAATCAAGTTTGAAGACAAGATTGCTTGTTCTACGACATGGACAATCAGAATGGAACGCTCTAGGTCGATGGCAAGGTCAAGCGGATATCGCACTGACACCTGAAGGTATTGACCAAGCGCGTCAGGCCGCAAAAAAAATTGGCAAGTTTGATTTGATTGCCGCAAGTTCTTTACAACGCGCCCGACATACCGCCGAAATAATCGCCGAGAATCATGGCGTTAATGATTTGATTATTGATGATCGACTCAAAGAATCTTTTATTGGGCCATGGGAAGGTTTGACATACGAAGAAATCGAATCTGGTTGGCCAGGATATTTGGAATCTTTCAAGCAACCAAAAGATTTTGAATCTAACCAAAATGTTCTGCAGCGAATGACCGCTGCGTTCATCGACATCGCTAATAAGTGTCGCGGTGGTCAAGCACTCATAATTAGTCACAGTGGTGTTATCCGCACAATTCGCCGCGAACTCAAAGTCGCCGATGCACGACTTGAAAATCTTGGCGGATGTTGGTTTGATGTACTCCCTGACGGTCAAATATCGGCAGGACGCATCATCTCTGTGATTGGTCAACTTAATTCGAGCGAATCGCTTTAAGGTAACACTGTGCTTGGTCGATGGCTTGACAATTCGTTTTCGCAGCTAGTTCGCAAAAACATAACTTTGCTCACAGCAACTCGTCTAGCAACTAACGCTTGCTACCGTTTCACTCCGCCATTCGTTGCAATCATCGCAAAAGGTTTTGATGTTTCGCTTTCTCAAATTGGTGTCGCACTGACAGTCTCCGAATTGTCAGGTTTACTCTCACCATTTATTGGACGCTTCGTTGATCATCTTTCGCGTCGCACCGCGATGCTCGCAGGATTAATCGGCATCGGTGCTGGCGCAATATTGGCTGCAGTTTCACCGAACATTTATATTTTTACGCTCGGCGTGACGTTAATCAGCATTACAAAATGCATTTTTGATCTTGGGATGGCGGGTTGGATTTCAGATCATGTTCCATATGAGAAGCGCGGTCGCTACATCGGCATCATAGAAATCTCTTGGGCGCTTGGTCTATTGATAGGTGTTTCTGCGATGGGAGTTATTACTGCACTGATTTCATGGCGAGCAGGTTTTATCGCTGGCGCATGTGGAATAACAGTGTCACTGGCGTTTATTGCTTCGCGGATAAAAACAGAACCACATGAAGTGTCATCGCGCATCGCTGATGATGGCATTCGTCTACGAGGAAGAGCCTGGCTAGTTGTAGCCACGATGTTTGCCACGATGTGCGCGAGTCAGTGCATTTTTATAACTTTCGGAGCATGGCTTAATGACCAGTTTGGTTTTGGTGCACTTGGCATCGCAGCCGTTGGCTTTAGTTTTGGTTTGGTCGAACTTTATGCATCGGTGACAAGTGCCAACAAAACAGATAGTTGGGGCAAAGAGAGAAGCATTGCGATTGGTTGTTTAATAATGATTCCAGGTGGATTAGCGCTTTCGCTTGTCGCACACAATCTAGTTTTCGGACTAATCGCACTAATGGTTTACATTTTGGGTTTCGAATTCGCAGTTGTCAGCATGTTGCCACTTGCAACACATCTCGTACCAAAACGACCGGGGAGCGGTCTTGGATTAGTTTTTGGTGCAGGAACTGTCGGCCGCGGTGTGATGAGTCTTGTTGCAACACGGGCGTACGAATCAAGCAACGGGATCGCACTGCCAGCACTCATCGGATCAATTTCTGCGGCAGTAGCAGCGATTTTAATTTATCAATACCACCGACGCGGCGGATTGGTTCACGAGTAAAAACTTTTCTGGCTCAGCCAGAGTATTTATTAGTAATCGGAAGTCGTCGATCTTTACCAAACGCTTTGGTGCTGACACGAACACCTGGTGCTCCTTGTCGACGTTTGTATTCGTTGACATCAACAAGTCGCGAAATCCGCTTTACAAGTTCAGCATCAAAACCTCGTGCAATTATCTCTTGCGCCGTTTGGTCATTTTCAACATATAACTCAAGTATCGAATCCAACACATCGTAAGGCGGCAGACTTTGATCATCGCGTTGATCGGGCCGCAACTCAGCCGAAGGAGCCTTGTCAATAATTGCTCGCGAAATTACTTCGCGTTGAGATTTTGAGTTTATAAATTCACATAATTCATAAACTTTTGTTTTAAACAAGTCCTTGATCACGGCATAGCCGCCAACCGAATCGCCGTACAGCGTGAAATATCCAACAGCAGTTTCGCTCTTGTTGCCAGTTGTCAAAACCATCCAACCGAATTTATTTGATAGCGCCATCAATGTTGTACCACGCACACGACTCTGCAGATTCTCCTCTGTCAAATCTGTCGCTCGGTTCGCAAAACTTGGCTCAAGCATTTCTAGATACGAACTAAACGCAGGTTCAATCGAAATTGTTTGCATCTCGACGCCGAGCGATGAAGCCAAAACTTGCGCATCGGTGCGCGAGCCAGTTGATGAATAACGCGATGGCATTGAAACACCGTGAACATGCTCAGCCCCAAGTGCTTCAACAGCAATTGCGGCAACTACGGCCGAATCAACACCGCCTGATAAACCGATTACGACATCAGTGAAACCGTTTTTTAAAACATAGTCGCGCGTGCCGAGCACCAACGCTGCGTGAATTTGAGCGATTTCGGATAAGGGTTGACTAGATTTGCCAACAGATTGAGCAGGTAAAAGTTCTGACTTCGGGTTTAATTTTGGCAACGACAAATCACAAACCAGCAACTCTTCAACAAACTGAGCAGCACTAGCAACGAGTGATCCATCTGCCGAAAAAATCATTGAACCACCATCAAAAACGAGTTCGTCTTGCCCGCCGATTTGGTTGACATATGCAACCACGCACTTATTGTCTTTGGCGCGCGCACTAATCATTTCGTGACGCACATTAAGTTTGCCGCCATGAAATGGTGAGCCGTTTATGTTTATGTTTAGTACTGCACCCAACGAAGCCTGCTCGGCAACCGGACCATCTGCTTGCCAAATATCCTCACAAATTGTTACACCAAAACAAATTTCGTTAATCGTAAACAACGGATTTTCAACTCCTGGAGTGAAATATCTCTGCTCGTCAAACACGTTGTAATTCGGTAATAAACGTTTTCGGTAGACACCAAGTACGGCAGCGTTTCGACAGACAGCCGCTGCGTTGAAAATTTCACCAGTTCGGTCATCACGATCGACAAAACAAATTACTGCAACTGCGTCACTAATTGACTTGACGATTTTTGCGAGTGCCAACAGATTGTCAGCAACAAATCCGTCTTTTAAAACAAGGTCTTCTGGCGGATATCCGGTCAGCGACAACTCTGGAAACGCCACGAGCTGACATTTATCTACAACAGCTTGGTTGTAATAGTCGAGAATTTTGGCGGCGTTTGCTGAAAGTGCCCCGACTGTCGGGTTGATTTGGGCTAGCCCAACGCGAAGTTTGGCGAAATCTGCCACATAATCAGGCTACCGAGACAAAACTTCACACGCCGTTTACATTCGGACAATGGACTTGAAACAGCAGTCGGTAAAACTGTAAGGGTTCCAAATGCGCCGACGTGGCACATTGATTACGAAGGGAAACTTCATGGCATATCAGGCTGAGTACATCTGGATTGACGGCGTTGAGCCAACACCGACATTGCGTTCAAAAACAAAGATTATTGAAAACAATTCAAAGGCATTACCAATTTGGGGATTCGATGGTTCTTCAACAAATCAAGCAACAGGTGAAGCATCAGACTGCATCCTTAATCCAGTTTTTAGTTGCAAGGATCCAATTCGTGGCGGCAAAAATATTCTCGTGATGTGTGAAGTATTAATCGCTTCAACCGGCAAACCACATCCAACGAATACTCGTGCAGCATGTGCAGTAGCAGCAAAAAAATTCGCTGCAGAGAAAATGATTTACGGAATTGAACAGGAATACACAATGATGCGACTCAACGGTCGTCCGTTAGGTTTCCCAGAGCTTTCTGGCGAGCCAGAACCTCAGGGACCTTATTACTGTGGCGTTGGCGCAGGTCGAGTCATGGGTCGAGACATTGTTGAGATTCATACTGAGATGTGTCTTGAAGCCGGTCTTCATATTTCCGGAACCAATGCCGAAGTTATGCCTGGCCAGTGGGAGTTTCAAATTGGTCCTGTTGACGCACTTCTAGTGAGCGATGAACTTCATGTTGCTCGTTGGCTGTTGCATCGCATCGCTGAAGACTACGACGTAGTGATTTCGCTAGACGCAAAACCACAACACGGAGACTGGAACGGCGCAGGTTGCCATACGAACTTCTCTACAAAAGATATGCGATCAAACTACAAAGCAATCGATGATGCATGTCAAGCCCTAGGAACACGAATTAACGAGCATGTCAGCAACTACGGTCACGACATCGAAAGCCGACTAACTGGCAAGCACGAAACTGCTCCGTACAACAAGTTCACTTATGGTGTTTCAAACCGTGGTGCTTCTGTGCGAATTCCATGGCAGGTCGCTCGTGACAAAAAGGGTTACGCCGAAGATCGTCGACCAAACGCAAATATGGATCCGTACATCGTCACACAGCTGATACTTGAAACAGTTTGTGGAAACCCAAAGATAATCAAAACTAAAAAGACTGCGCCACGAAAGGCTGCAAAAAAGAAGTCAAAGAAGAAGTAATAGTTCTGCCGTCGTTGCACGAGCAAATCTCGTCGCAACGACGGCAGACTGTAAATATGTGTTTGAGCAGAAACGAGTGCTGAGATGATTGAGCAGCAACGCGACTACGTATTGCGAACCGTTGAAGAGCGTGGCATCCGACTCGTCCGCCTGTGGTTTACCGATGTTCTCGGTAATTTGAAAAGTTTCGCGATCAGCCCGGCCGAAATGGAGAACGCGCTCAACGACGGGATGATTTTTGATGGCTCGGCAATCGACGGATTCAGCCGCATACAAGAAAGTGACGTGCTTGCGCTTCCAGATGCCAACACATTTGAAGTTCTGCCTTGGGTTGATCCAAAAGGAGCAGAAGCCAGAGTCTTCTGTGATGTTGCCAAATTAGATGGCACACCATTTGATGGTGATCCGCGCCAAGTTTTACGGCGCAACTTAAACGCTGCCCGCGAACTTGGATATCAGTTCTACGTCGCTCCTGATATTGAATATTTCTATTTCGATCCCCCAACAGTTGACACGCGACCGGTACCACTTGACGAAGGTGGTTTTTTTGATTTGACAAGCACCGACATCACAAGTTCGTTACGCAAAGAAACGATTCGCACTCTTGAAACAATGAGCATTCCTGTTGAATACAGTTTTCATGAAGATGCGCCGAGCCAACACGAAATAGACTTGCGCCATACTGACGCGTTGACGATGGCCGACAGTGTGATGACATTTCGCTTGGTCGTCAAAGAGATTGCTGCGTTGCATAATGTGCACGCCATATTCATGCCCAAACCACTCGAGAATGTGCAAGGGTCGGGAATGCACTTGCACTTGAGTTTGTTCAAAGATGAACAAAATGCTTTTCATGACGCCGACGACCCGTACAACTTGTCAGTAACTGCAAAACAATTTATGGCGGGTTTATTGCGTCACGCAGCAGAGATAACCGCGATCACAAATCAGACCGTGAATAGTTACAAGCGCCTAGTGCCTGGTTTTGAAGCACCAGTTCACATCTCGTGGGCACGAAATAATCGCAGTGGATTAATTCGAGTGCCGATTCAAAAACGAAATAACGAACAATCAACTCGAATTGAATATCGATCACCAGACCCGGCGTGCAATCCGTACCTTGCATTTTCAGTGATTCTTGCGGCCGGTCTACGTGGCATCAAAGAAGGCTACGAACTTCCACAAGAGGCAGACGCAAATCTTTTTGAAATTGGCGACGACATGCTTGAAAAATTAGGCATTGGACAATTGCCGCAGTCAATGTCCGATGCATTGCGGGTAATGGAGAGATCAGAACTTGTTGCCGAAGCTCTCGGTGAACATATCTTCGAATGGTTCTTAAGAAACAAACGTGCAGAGTGGCGCGGTTATAAAACCCATATCAGCCAGTACGAACTAAATCGTTACTTGCGTTCACTCTGAGAAGAAAATGACTAACGACGAAACTCAACTTCTTGCAGTCTTTCCCGATCCTGCGCCGATAGATGTTGCACGAACTTTAGACCTCTCTGGTTATTCGTGGAAGGCGGTGAAAAATAGCGACGCGCTCAGCCAACTTCAACCCGCTAACGGTTGGGCTGGGGCCGTTGTCGACTGCAGCCAAGATCCCGAATTTGGCTGGGCGCTGTGCCGTGCACTTCGCCGATGTGATTTGCCAGTTAATCGAATAATTGTTCTCGTTAACGGTGCGCAACTTGCAGATTTAGAAATGCGCGATGACCTATTCGATGACTTTTGTTTGGCGCCAATTCATCCGAGAGAATTTGATTCGCGCTTACGACATTTGTTTTATGCAGAATTATCTGTATCCCGCGAATCTCTAATTGAATACGGTGGCTTGATACTGAATACAGAAACTTACCAAGCATCGTTTGGCGGCAATCCGTTAGATCTCACATATATGGAGTACGAATTACTTAAGTTTCTTTCGCAGAACCCAGGCAAAGTATTTAGTCGCGAAATTTTGCTGTCTCGTGTCTGGGGCTACGAGTACTACGGCGGTGCGAGAACAGTAGATGTGCACATTCGTCGCTTGCGTGCAAAACTTGGCGAAGAACACGCCAACTTGATTGAAACAGTTCGCAGTGTTGGCTACCGCTTTGGCCAATCTAAGTGGAGCTAAAAATACTATTTAGCAAAGCTAGAAAACCAAGAATAATAAACAATAGGCTTGCCATTCGTTGAACAAGATGCAATTTAACGTTTCGCTGTAACCAAGAGCCTGCCACAACTGCGATCGCAGAAACTGTGCACAAAGCAGATGCGGCACCGATGGCTACACCAAGTGAATCACCGGTTCGTACAGCAAAACCAACAGTGGCGAGTTGAGTCATATCTGCAAATTCTGCAACCAATATTGTCGTCGCAGACAGATAGATAACTTGAAAAAACTTTCGCTGGGTCGGTTCAACTGAATCACTCTCCTGGTGCTCAGTTGACGAGCGAAACATAAATATGCCTGATCCTAAAAACACAAGACCTACGACAGCATGTATCGGTCTCTCAGGTAATTTTGAAAGTGCTGATCCAAATAAAACTGCGACCGTGACATGAGTGCAGTATCCAATGCACACACCAATCCAAACCGCTAGCGGTCGGCGCATACGAGTTGAAAGCATCAAAGTTGCAAACATCGTTTTGTCCGGTAACTCGGCTAAAAAAATAGCAATAAACACAATTAACGAATTACGCAACATTTACTACCACCACTGAGAGGCTATTACCCAACGTGCCGCGAACTTAACTAAGTCGATGTGCAATTAACTAGTTTCAAAGCGAGACTATGAGTAATGGCGGCAACCAAAGACTCAGGTGTGCAAGTTGATTTAAGCCTCACCGGAATGTCATGCAACGCGTGCGCCGCCTCAATTGAAAAAGGGTTAAACAAACTTGACGGTGTGACAGCAGCAGTTAATTTTGCGACCGAATCGGCACGAATCACTTTTATATCAGGCGCAACAACACCAAGTGCGTTAATTGACACGGTTGCTTCGCTTGGCTACGGCGCTCGTCTTTTGGCTGACACTACGCCTGAGATGCTTGATGCCGAAACAAATCAACGCGTCACAATGTTGCTGACTCGATTAACAGTTTCGGTTGTGCTCGCAATACCCGTTGTGTTGTTGTCGATGGTTGCAAATCTTGAATTTAAAAATTGGCAGTGGTTCGCGCTTGCACTAAGTACCCCAGTTGTGACCTGGGGGGCTTGGCCATTTCATCGCGCGGCATTAATGAACTTAAGGCATCGCGCTACAACAATGGATACTTTAATTTCGATCGGCATTGTCGCTGCAACCGCTTGGTCAGTTTGGGCAATCATTTGGGGTGATGCGATCGAAATGACATACCGCGGTTCTGCACACACAATGAGCATGAGTTTAAAGAAAATGGCTGGTGACAGTTCACATATTTATTTAGAAGTGGCAGTCGCTGTGACTGTATTTTTATTAGCAGGTAGATACTTCGAGGCTCGTGCCAAACGACGTGCCGGAGATGCCTTGCGATCATTACTCGCACTTAGTGCTCGCCACGCCACGATAATTAAAAATGGCGAAGAGCAAACTATTGATGCTGCTCTTGTTCGTGTTGGCGATGTAATCGTCGTCCGCCCTGGAGAAATAATTCCAACAGACGGTGTTGTTGAACAAGGCGCTTCGGCCCTTGATGCTTCAATGTTGACTGGCGAAAGTGTGCCAGTCGACGTCAAGCCTGGCAGTGTCGTCACAGGCACAACGATAAATCTCACTGGTCGATTAATTATGCGAGCAACTCGAGTTGGTGCTGAAACTACTTTCGCACAGATAACTCGCCTAGTTAGAGATGCACAAACAACAAAAACACCAGTGCAGAGACTTGCTGATCGTGTCAGTGGTGTTTTCGTGCCGACCGTAATTCTCTTATCAATCGCCACATTTATTGGATGGTTTTTCGTGGGTTCGTCTACCTCCGATGCGTTTACAGCAGCAGTCGCAGTGCTGATCATCGCCTGCCCCTGCGCACTTGGCTTAGCAACGCCAACTGCATTAATGGTTGGTAGTGGTCGAGCCGCACAAATGGGAATCGTTATTAAGGGTGTCGATGTATTGCAAAGCACACGGCGCATTGACACTGTTGTGTTTGACAAAACCGGAACTGTTACAACCGGTGTGATGCAACTAGTCGACATCATCTGTGCGCAAAGTTCGACGCGTAGTGAAATTCTTTTTTATGCCGGTGCGCTTGAACACGCCAGCGAACATCCAGTGGCTCGCGCAATTGCGAGTGCTGCCCGAACCGAACTTGGTCAATTGCCTGATGTGACTGATTTCGAATCTTCGCCCGGCATGGGCACAACAGGAGTTGTCGACGGTCACCAAGTAATGGTCGGGCGCGAGTCGTTGTTTAATAAAACTCTGGTGATTATTCCGGGAGATCTTCGTGAAGCACTCGCAAAGGCTCGCAGCGCTGGCAACACCGCAGTATTAGTTGTCGTTGATGGTGATGTTAAAGCAGTTTGTGTTGTTGCTGATCAACCAAAAACAAGCAGCGCAGACGCAATTGCTGAACTTCGTAAACTCGGGTTGCGCCCTGTGCTTCTCACAGGCGATAATCAGGCAACTGCGATTGCGATTGCCCAACAAGTCGGAATCGACGCCGATGAGCAACATGTAATCGCTGGAGTTTTGCCCGACGAAAAAGTTCGCGTCGTATCCGACCTACAACAGCGAGGTTACGCAGTAGCAATGGTTGGCGATGGAGTAAACGATGCCGCTGCGTTGGCCCAAGCAGACGTCGGTATCGCCATGGGCACTGGCACAGATGTTGCAATGCATGCCAGCGACCTAACAATTGTCAGTGGTGATCTGCGGTTGGTTGCTGATGCGATTTTGCTTTCGCGTGCAACATTGCGCACGATTACGGCAAATGTATTCTGGGCGTTCGCCTATAACACTGCTGCAATTCCGCTTGCCGCTCTTGGCTACCTGAATCCAATGTGGGCTGGCCTTGCAATGGCATTTTCAAGTATTTTTGTTGTAACCAATAGTTTGCGATTGCGCACTACGAAACTTACACAGCGCACCGCGTTCGTACACGCAACTCGCTAACTGCTTTAGCCCGCCAGGCTCGCGCCGTTCGCTCTGCTACTCCGTATCGTGCAGCAATAGTTGCCGCGTTATCTCCAGTTGCAACTGCTCTTAAAATTTCGATGTGCTTTGGGTCTATTCCTTGCTCTAAAGCAACAGCAATAAGTTTGTCCAAACTAATTTCTTCTTCAAATTGCTCTTCGGGTGCAACTAAAAATTCGGATAAAATGTAAGGGTCCATCGGGATAACTTTGTAGCGCTTTGAGCGATTACCGTGCACAAAAGCAAAATATTCGCTGTCTCGCACCAAATTCGCCGCGACTTTAATTGGTCGACGGTGCCAAGGATATTTGCGAATCACTCCCCACGCGCTGGGTAGAACATCGGCGATTGCCGTGTCAATTCCGCCTTCGACTATCCGACCTCGTCGTCGCGCAATCGCCAGCAATGGTGGCAAAATTCGCTGCAACACAATGCGAGCCGCAAGTTCATCACTTGTCGCCTGCTTAACTAATAACCATAAATATTGATCGCCTTGCGAATCATCGCGTGCAGTGTTAAAGCCTGCCCGCACCAGTACTTCATCTAGATGATTTACTTTGCCACCAGGCAAAGACCACGAATTAACTATTTCAAGTTCTCGGTTTCGGTCACTGATTAGTTGCCATTCTCTAATTAGTCGAGATACCGGACTTGCCGACTTTTGGACAAGGCCGGGGCTCCAAACCAATAAAGGTTGACTAGTTACGTTGTCTAAATTGATTGTCGTGAGTTGTGTCATGCACAACATCGTGCGAATTAGCACCACCGCGACTAGCACGCGCGGTCTCACCGCAACTCTCACTTACAAGAAAACTTTAAACTTCAGCCATAATGAAGTGATGCGAATTACTTTGCCTTCAGGCACGCAATGCGAAATTGATAAAACCGTAAAAGACCCAACGATGGGTTTAGTCATTGCCCCAGATATTTTTGGTCTGCGAGAGTTGTATGACGGACTCGTTGCGCGGTTCGCTAACGAATGGAAAATGGCTGTGTGTGCTGTTGAACCGTTTCCTGGTCGCGTATTAGGCCCTGAGATTGAGCCAAGGTTTGCGGCAGTGCCAACGCTTAGCGACGAAACACATTTGCGCGATTTACACGAGGCAGCCGATGCACTCTCGACAGCAGTTGTTGGTCTGATCGGTTTTTGCATGGGTGGAATGTATTGCTTTAAATCGGCTGGGTCTGAAAGATTTAAAAAAATTGTTTCATTTTATGGGATGATCAAAATCCCAAACGGTTGGCAAAGCGCGACACAAGGTGAACCGCTGCATTTCTTACAAACTGGCAATGCTGACAGAGTATTGGCAATTATCGGAGGCAAAGACCATTACACACCACCAGCAGATGTTGCTGAACTTCAAAACCACGGTGTGCGAACTGAAATTTATTCAGATGCCGAACACGGCTTTGCCCACGATGCTTCGCGGCCGGCGCATCGCGCACAAGATGCAAAAGATGCTTTTGCGCTTGCACGCGCCTGGTTAATTAATTAGCTAGTCGACTAGCTAGTTGATTAGCGAGTTAGCTAGCTAGTTAACTAGCGCGTATTTCGAGTTTCTGGCGCATCAAGA
>JAPKZT010000005.1:0-6253 GCA_026393655.1 Actinomycetota bacterium
TACTGCAACGCACGATCAGAAACATCTTGACCGACGCATAAACCAGCAACGTGACCCCATGCTTCGCTGGCTGGAATATTTCGACCACCCTTAGCTATGACGGCCACAAGTTCTGCTTCGAAGTCGCACTCTGCACCAACAAGTGTCAGTGCACCATTCGGGCTATTCAGCGAACTCTGAAACTTTGTAAAAACCAGAGGCTCTTTTGGAAGCGGATTATTCATTTCGGCAGCATGAGCTTTGTAGTTGATGCCGATCGCGAAAATCTGACGGGGCCTTGGCACTGGGCACTCAAGTTTGTTGGCATCAAGCGCGATAGCACTTAACTCATCTGTTTGGCTCAAATTTGCGGCAAATTCGCAAACTTCAGACCAGCGCGCGAGGCATACCATCGGGTCGCTTGACAGTTTGCCGCCAGAAACTTTTTCGACGTCGATGTAACCAGTCAGCGAAGTAGTTATGAAAACTGCGCGACCATCAACGCATCCTAAACGCACAGCAGCCATGCTTAAACTCGGTTGCGGGCTTTTCGTCGCTGAAGTTCAGCAACGCGTTTTGTCTCACGTTCTTTTTCTTGACGCTCTCGGCGCGCTCGACGCTTTTCTTGACTTTCTGCGGTGTCTGGTTTTGCCGCAATTAAAGCAGAAGCAGCAATGGTGTTGCCAGTCTTGGGCACCATGAATCGTTCGTCTTGCATAATCAACTGTTTGAATCCATTCAAACTTGCGGAGTATTGAATCGCCATTAAGCGAGTTGCATCTAGACCGAACTTCTCGATCGCGTCGGGCAAAGTCGAACGCAAGTGTTCGATATTTGGATCATCAGCGGCGCTGCCGAGTGCCTCAATGCAATGCTCGGTGCAAGGTTCGCTGAGCAAAATACCCACATCGATAAATGACTTTCGCGAAACGAAGCCTGTACGAATTTTGGCCCCAAGGCCATCTTTGGTACTAAGTGCGCCGGCTGGTAAGCCGGCGACTTTAGCAAATGGATCCCGCAATTTCTCGGGAAGATTACTCGCCAATTCGGCAAGCGAATCATCTGAGATTGTTGACAAGACGGCCGCATAGCGACGGTCTATAAGGATCTGTTCTTTTGATGTTGACACGCCCCGCACTCTAGCGGGGCATAACGAATACACGCACCATTAACTGGTGGTGAACCTAACTAATGAGATGAAACGCACAAGTCGAAAACTCGACGTGCACGAGAAGCGCTAACGCGCGTTACTCAGATAGCGCGGACGTTGTTGGCTTCGGTGCCCTTGCGACCTTGGCCGAGTTCAAACTCGACTTCTTGGCCTGCAACAAGGGTGCGACGCCCGGTGCCTTCAATGTTTGAGAAGTGAACGAAAATATCTGGTTCTCCATCAGAGCGCGAGATAAATCCGTAACCCTTTTCGTCATTGAAAAATTTCACGGTACCGGTTGGCATAGCTTGTACTTCTTTCTTGTTATTTGAATTACGCAGACATGATCGAAAGCGCTTTGTAAAGGGTAGCAACTCGAAACCTTGTTTCCTAATAATAGGTTCACTCTTATTTTGTTAGACTATTTTGTTAGACCGAGGCTCAATGACCTTAAAAGGTATGGGTTTAAGAAGTCACTAGGGCTTGAAATTCGCGGATATTCATTTGGTGCGAAGAACCCGTGCTTACATTGGGCAAGGTTCCCGATGCGCCCGTGCTTGAACGCCATGCCACGCGCCAAATAATTGAGAGGCTTGCCGAGAACAGACCACTTGAATTAACTGCCGAAGAGTGCCGATATGTATACATACATGGTGACGGCAAATGATCGCCAATTATTTCTGTCCATCGCGAGCCGGGGCCGACACAATCTTTATCTCCAGTGCCCCGAAATCCATCGCCTGGATGAAAAACGAGTTTCGTTGGTGTGGCAGTGGTGGTTACAGAGACTGGTCCCTCTGGAGTTGGAACCCACGCAGTTACTGATTTTGGCTGCCATACGGTTGGCTCAACCCAAAACCAAGTGCCGATGTTGATTAATCCTTGTCGTGCCGGCGGAGCGAATTCGCCAAATGGTGCCGGTATCAAATCGTAAACAACACTGGCTGCCGAGCGCGCGATTTGTTCGGTTGAGATTTCTGGAATCCAATAGTAAGTCGTTGCCTTACCCTCGCAGACGCGATCGTAAAGTCGGAAACTTACTGAGCCAACTTGTTTTGTGACTTCGTCACCCGCGTCCTGACCTTGTCCAGAATCACGAGCCAAAGAAGGCGACCACTGGCAAGCATCCGAACCGCCGGGTGCATCGTTTTGCTGAACGATTACTCCGGCGATGATTGTTTTGTCTCGCAGTCGTGCTTGTAGTCGCAATAGCAACACATGCAGTGCTCAACCCCAAAGTAGCGACACAAGCAAAAATACTATGTTTCATTACTGTTCTTGACAGATATTTGTGTTGTATTGGCGATGCAAAATTTGAAAGTTGATCCACTTCCAACGATTGTTATCTAATTGCAATGTCCAACGAGTGTGTGACGACGAGACACGATCGTTAAAAATAAAACCATCCATATAAAGAATTACCGTGTCGTAAATGCATGCGTCCACTTGCGCGACTAAGGCAGCGTCATCAAATGTGATCGACTCAATCGCAACTTCGCGTTTGCCGTGTCCGAGACGACTATTGATGTTGCTTTTGGCGTAAAGACTTATCTGCTCGTCTAGGGCTTGGTGATACTTGGTGCCAACGATTGTAAATTCTTCAACTCGGCACGACTTTGGTTGTTGATAGCACTTGTCTTGCCATTGCACTAGTTCTTGAAACTGCTGTCGGAGAGTTTGTTCGTAATTAAGTTTGCCATCTTCAAGACTTGTCGTGTCACTCGTATTTACACTTGCGGTATTAGTTGTATTTGTTATAACAGTTGTACTCGTAACACCCGTCGAATCGTCAAGACTGAGAGTTGGCGACGACGAACAACTTGAAACGAAAAATATCCCAATTAAAAACAAAAGAATCTTCTGATGTCGTGGTTTCTTTAATTTGATATCAAGCATTAGCCCCCGCAGAGTGCCGATAAGGCAGTGTGCCCGTGATGTGTGCAGCAATGTCAAACTGTGCTGCTAATTACAACAATGTGACGCAATTTAATCCTTAATTCATCACTAGTAAAAAGGTCAAAGCCAGTCGGTAGAATTGAAAAACTCTATTTTTTAGAACCTGCGAACAAAACTATGACCAAACAGCACCCTGAATTTGAGGATGAGCAGAGGTTCATTGATCACGCCTACGAATGCCTCGAAATAACTAAGACCGACGCGTGGAAGATCCGCGAGATGAACGAAGCATCAATGGGCGGCACTTATCAGGCTCGCTTTGAGCGCAATGCGTTTGACGAAGTTCTTGTCGGTCGCCTGACGCAACTTGATCTGGGCGATTCGGCACTTGTGTTTGGGCGAATAGATCGTCTGACTGAGTCGCCTGACGCATTTGAAAGTTTTCACATTGGTCGAATCGCGGTTGCTGACCCGTCACGTGAACCTGTAGTTGTCGATTGGCGAGCGCCAGTTGCCGAACCGTTTTATCGTGCGACAGGTCGAGAGCCAATGGGTCTTGCTCGTCGGCGACACTTCGAAGTTCAGGGCCGAGAATTGCTTGGCATTGAAGACGAACTTTTTGGCGTGGGTCATCTTGGTGTTGGGCATGATGAAGGTCTCGACGGCGAGCCTGCGTCAAGTACTCCGACGCTTCGTGGATACAGCACGCTGCTGAGTGTCTTGTCTCGCGGTCGAACTGGCCAACTTGGCGACATCGTGGCGACAATTCAAGCCGAGCAAGATCAAATAATTCGCTCACCACAACAAGGTGTGCTGGTAGTTGAAGGTGGACCAGGCACGGGAAAGACAGTTGTCGCGTTGCATCGTGCGGCATATTTGCTTTACACGTTTAGATTTCCGTTAGAAGATCAGGGTGTATTAGTCGTTGGTCCGAATCGAGTTTTCTTGCGATACATCGAACGGGTTTTGCCATCTCTTGGCGAAGCCGGCGTTGAGCAAGTGGTGTTAGCCGATCTTGTGCGCGGACATAATTACACAGCAAAGGACAGCGAAGCTGTCGCGCGAATCAAAGGTGATCTGCGCATGTCACAAATTGTTGCGACGGCAATTAAAGATCGTCAAAGGTCATTGCGCAAGGACGCAGAAATTGCATTCGGCGCGGGTTATCTACGTCTGACTGTTAATCAATCCAAGGTGCTTGTCAGTGAGGGTCGTCGTCGTTTTCGTAGGCACAACGCAGCGAACCATTGGGTTGAGACAGAAATTATCGCCACGATGATCGCGTCAAGTCGCAACCCAGACGCCGATATTGAAACAATGCGAAGTGCGTTGCGAGATCTACCAGAGTTTCGTGCTGTGATCAACTACATCTGGCCTGTGCTCACGCCTGCAGAGTTGTTGCACGACCTGTATTCATCAAAAGCATTGTTGCGACTTGCCGCACAAAAAGTTTGCACGACCGAAGAATACGAGTCGTTGCATCGTCAACGAGCAGAGTCTTTGACAGAAGCCAAGTTCAGTGACGCCGATGTTGCAGTTCTAGACGAAGCACTATCACTACTCGGACCAAAGCCTCGCCGAAACGGTCGAATCAACGACGCAGACGAAGTTCGCACGTATGGTCATATCGTGATCGACGAAGTGCAAGATCTTTCACCGATGCAACTGCGAATGATTTCGCGTCGATCACTTAACGGTGCGATGACAATTGTTGGTGATATTGCCCAGGCGACTTCGGCTCATGCTCCTGCATCGTGGAAGGAGGTTTTGGCTCACTTGCCAAAAAAGAATCCTTCACGAATTATTGGACTAACGGTTGGCTATCGAATTCCGCGCCAAATAATGGAGCTCGCAACTCGAGTTTTGAAAGCTGCTGCGCCATTGCAGACTTCGCCAGTTTCGGTTCGCGAAGGCGATGAGACGCCAAAGATAATCGCAACAACTGTCGACAAACTTTTTAGCGAACTCATTAAAGATACGCAACGTATGGTCGCTGAACTGAGTGGTGGCAATGTTGCGATTGTTTGTCCTGATTCGATGGCTGAAGCTATCTCGTCTGCACTAGACAAGGTGCAAATCGCTCATGGCCGCGCCGGGGTTTCTGGCATTGAAGCTGGGCTCACAGTTGTGCCCGTAAGTGTGGTCAAGGGTCTTGAACTTGATGGAGTGATCGTGGTTGAGCCAGCAAAAATTGTTGCTGCGCAAATGCACGGTTTGCGCGCGCTGTATGTTGCACTCACACGGTCTACGAAACAGTTGAGTGTGTTGCACAGTGAGCCATTGCCAAAAGAAATGATTTGACCAAAGCAAAAGGTGTTCTTCGATCAAACGCGAATGTTCGCAATATGTGGATTGCTCAGAACATCTCGGTTATCGGCGATTACTTAACGTATGTTGCGCTTGTTGGATTAGTGAAAGACGCAACAAACTCGACGTTTCTTGTTTCACTTGTGTTCGCAGCTTATGTTTTGCCTTCATTTTTTTTCTCGCCGATTGCCGGACCAATAGTAGATAAATTTGATCGGCGAAAAACGATTATCACGATTTCGTTGATGCAAGCAATTTGCGGTATCGGATTTGTGTTTGCGAACGAATCAAGAATTTGGTTGGCGTTTTTAGCACAATTAGTTATCTCTTCTTTGTCTGTTGCAATTCTTCCTGCGTTTGGTGCAGCGCTTCCGAATTTGGTTAGAAGCGATGAAGAACTGCGCCAAGCAAATGTTCTGTTCGGCTCAAGTTGGGGTGCGATGGTATTCATCGGTTCCGCACTTGGGGGCTTAGTTTCCGCAACTTTTGGACGAACTGCAACATTTTCTGCAGACATTGTGACTTTTCTAGTTTGCGCTTGCTTAGTTGGGCTAATTAAGGCTCCGATGCAAGAGCGAAGGTCTACCGAAAATCGCGAACCGATTCGCCCGGTTCAAGACATGCGCGAGGCAATTAGTTACGCCAAGAAGAACGAAATTATTTTGGCGTTGATGGCTTCAAGATTGACGTTTGCGGTTGGGGCTGGTGCGGTTAGCCAACTTGCAGTTCTTGCGATTGATGCTTTTGGTACTGGCGATGGTGGGAGCGGATTGTTACTTGCAGCACGCGGTGTTGGGTCGGCAATCGGGCCGTTTCTTTTGATGCGCTATGCACGAAAAAACATGTCTCGCCTGTTACTTCTATGCGGCATGACAGGTCTGGCTTGGGGCTTGATGTATTTGGCGGCAAGCGTTAGTTCAA
>JAPKZT010000005.1:6371-11258 GCA_026393655.1 Actinomycetota bacterium
AATGGCAACATACGGACTTCAGACTTCAACTCCTGATTACATTCGTGGCCGAATACTGGCTGGCGATATGGGATTAGCAATGTTGATGACGGGGTTGAGCAGCATCGCCACGGGGTTGCTCGGCGAGATTTTTCCAATCCGAATAGCGATTGCAATTGTTGCTTCTATCTCGTGTGTAGCTTCACTCGTTTATTTAGTGGCAACACTCGGAATTCGCAAGCAGTTAAGTGACGCGAAGTAACTCTGTCACCCTAAAGATTTAAGTGATTCGATAATTAGTGGTAGAAACCGCAACGCTTTGTCGGCGTCGGCAGGGCGGTTGCGTTCGACTGCACTTTTCGCCAAGTTGATAACACGATCAAAATCAGAGGCCAGTTGTTCGTTGGTCACCAGTATTTTTGGACGTATTACATCGCCTAGAGAAACTACTCGCGCAAGTTGTTGAGTTACTTGTCGGCGCTCAGTTTTTTGCATTGTTTTACTTAAATCTTCGACGGCAAGTAATAATTCGCTAAGCAACTCATCAGTTGTCAATTGACTATTGATCGTTACTTGAGTTGTTGATTCTGAACTTGATGCAATTGTCGTAACAGCTGACTGGTTGATGGTTGTAGCACAACTTGACGCAAAAACAATTAAAGAAATTAGGTAAATAGAACGAATTTTCATATCTAGACCTTATGGGTAACTAAATGAATTATTTGCGAGATGTGACAAGCAGCCGACTGCCAATAAATGAACTGATAGTCACCGAGTCTTGCGAACCTGATTCATTCATCAGCAAACTTATTTCGCCGTCTTTAGTTTTGTTTGTGATAACGCCTTCACGGCCAGGGAACATCTGGTTTGATTCGAGACTGTCTAGAACGCCAGCAGTCTCTTCTAACTCTTCAGAGATTCGCACGATAATGAAAGACTTTCCGATTTCAAGATCGCAGAGTTTCATAAATGACATACTTTGATAATTAGATCCTGGGATTGGATTGCCGTGCGGACATGCAGTTGGGTGACCGAGCATCTTTGCCAGAGCAACTGCAACTTCGTCAGTAATTACGTGCTCCCATTTGCAAGCTTCGTGATGCGCGGTTGACCAAGGCAAGCCGAGAATATCAATTAAAAAACACTCTGCCAAACGATGCTTGCGAACAACACCTTCGGCAAGTGCCGTGCCCAGTTCGGTGAGAGCGATTTTTGGACCGTTTAAGTTGACGAGTCCTGCCGACTCCATGCGCTTTATCATTTCTGAAACTGACGCACGCGAAACTTGCAAACGGTCTGCGATCCGCGCTTGGATTAATTCGATCTGATCTTCATCAAGTTCAAATAGACACTCACAGTATTCTTCGAATGCAGGGTGATGCTCAGTGATTTGATGCACTGCTTGAGTCTAACTCTAAGCACTCAAGCGCAATTATTTTTCTACAAACCGCGTTCGCGCTCGTCACGCACTGCTGCTTTAACTGAATATTGCACAAGGATTGCCGGCGCCAAAACAATGCTTCCAGCGATTAATCCTGCAGATGCAACTCGACTGGCGTTTGGCGTGAATTCAATCGTTAGTCCCCAAACCACGGCAATTATTGAAACTCCAAACAATGAGTATCCCAAACGGCTAGCACGCTTAGCCCAATTAGAAATCAACGCTCGCTTAACGAGAATCGGATCACTCGCTATTGAACTGTTTAGTTCGCTTGTTACTGAACTAGCGCTCGTACTATTCGTGTTGTGGCGTTGTGTGCGAGAATTCATCTGTGTTTATGTTACGGGCTGGTTTTCAATGACGGTGCAGTTGAATTGGGGCGAGTCGGTACTCGTTGCGACAATTGATCGACCAGAACGCCGTAACGCTGTCGATCAACCGACCCTGCTAAAACTCGCAACTGCACTAGACGAATCAGTAACACGAAAAACTCGAGTCGTGATAATTACCGGAACGGCACCAGCATTTTGTTCGGGTGCTGATCTATCTGGTGTTCGTGAAACAGAGTTCACCGATGCGTTACACAAGTTTTTAGTCCAGCTCGCGACTCTACCCAGCGTGACGATCGCTGCGATCGCAGGCCCTGCATTGGGTGCTGGTGCACAAATCGCATTGAGTTGTGATCTGCGAGTCGCCACAGCGCAAAGTGTGATTGGCGTGCCGGCGGCGCGACTTGGCCTTGTTTTAAATCATTGGACAGTTGAACGCTTGGCGCGTGAGTGTTCGTGGCCAGTGGCGCGCGCGATGTTGCTTGCGGCGAGAAACTATTCAGGTGCCGAACTTGCGAATTTTGGTTCAGTGCATCGACTGGGCGAACTTGAAGATGCCATTAGTTGGGCAAATGAAATCGCATTGCTCGCGCCATTATCAATTGCCGGCCACAAGGCAGCGCTAAACGCTTCATCTCGAGCACCAGAAATTGATCAACTCGTGCAGTCGGCGCGTGATCGGGCATGGGCGAGCAACGATGTTGAAGAAGGTCGCAGTGCGTTTATCGAAAAGCGCCAGGCAAAGTTCAAGGGCAATTAGATGACTAGCGAGAAAGTCGTCGAATTTAATGATGTTGTGATTGTCTACGATAATTTTCCGGCTATTGCCGGAGCAACCTTTTGTGTCAACTCCGGAGAAATTATTTTGTTGCAAGGACCAAACGGTGCCGGCAAAACAACTTTGCTTCGGGCATGCGCCGGTCTTTTGCCGATTGCTCGTGGTGCTGCAAATGTTTTGGGTTGCGATTTGCGAAGTGATCGCTCGGCTGTTAGATCGCGAGTCGGCTTGCTGGGTCATGCAAACGGATTATTTCAAGATCTCACAGTGCTAGAAAATATGTTGTTCTGGTCGCGACTAGTTGGTGCAAACAAGCTAGACATTGACCAAGCAATGGATGTGATGGGTTTATCGGGTCGTTTAAGTGAAACACCAGTCGCAAAACTTTCTGCGGGTCAGCGGCGCAGATGTGCACTCGCATCACTAATCGTGCGTCGTGCGCAATTGTGGTTATTGGATGAACCGCATGCAGGGCTTGATGCGCAAGGCCGTGATGAGTTAGACACAACTCTTCGTGCGGCACGCGACGCAGGAGCAACTGTAATTTTTGCATCGCACGAAATTGAGCGAGCGCAGGCATTAGCGACGCGAAGTTTGTTAGTCACAACTGGCACGGTCAAGACAGCATGAAGAAAACAATTAGTAGAAGCCGCATAATCAGCGCAGTGTTTATTAAAGACTTACGAATCGAAGCACGCAGTCGAGTAGTCACAAATCAAGTGCTGCCGTTTGCTGGCTTAATCATGATCATGTTTGCCTTTGCTCTTGACAACGATGATGTTTTACAACGCGTGGCTGGTGGCTTGATATGGCTGGCAACAATTTTTTCGCTGTTCGTAATCGTGCAAAGGTCTTTCGCGATTGACACAGCCGACTCGGCACTCGATTCATTGCGTGTTGCGGGTATTGATCTCTCGGCAGTATTTCTCGGCAAGGCAATCGCGCTGACCTTGCAGTTGATAGCACTTGATGTGGTGTTGATTGCATCCGCGTTTTTGCTGTATCAAGTACAAGTTTCAACTGTCGGTCTAGTGCTGTTAGTCACTTGTGTCACCTGCGCAACAACTGGATTGGGCTTCGTGGGTACGCTTTACGGCGGTCTCACTGCAGGTGCAAATGGTCGCGAAACTTTACTTCCATTGCTGTTATTGCCAGTGGTGGCGCCGGTTCTCATTGCTGCAACACGAGCCACGGAAGCGGCTTTTGGTAGTGGTGGAGCAGCAACTTCTGAAGGTTGGGCCTGGGTTGGCCTGCTGACAATTTTTGCCGCAGTGTTTGGTATCGGTGGGTCATTGGCTTTCGGGCCGTTGATCGACGAATAATAAGCGCTAATAAACACGGTCTCATTAATTACGGAGTCAATTTAAAAATGTCACAAACATCACCACAAACACGGCAAAAGGTTTCGAACACCGGCACACAGGCAACTCGTGTTATCGGTACTCTCGCGATTCTCGTAATGATTTGGGTTGTGATCAGTGGACTCGTGCTAACTCCTGCTGATGTTGTGCAAGGCGAGTCAGTTCGAATCATGTATGTGCATGTTCCATCTGCATGGATTGCTTATGTTGCATTCATCGTCACGGCAATCGCGTCAGCATTTTATGTTTTTAGCAAACGTCACTCGCTCGGTTTTGATCGCGTCGCTGGAGCATCGGCAGAAGTCGGCGTGATGTTTATGGCAATCACATTAATCACAGGCAGTTTGTGGGGTCGACTTACATGGGGAGAGTTTTGGCAGTGGGATCCACGACTCACGACAACGGCTTTTCTATTTGTTACTTACATCGGCTACCTCGCCGTGCGTCGTCTTGATGGCTCAATTGAACAGCGTGCAAAACGCTCTGGTGTGATCGCGTTGCTGGCAGTGCTTGAGATTCCACTTGTACATTTCAGCGTTGTGTTTTGGCGCAGTCTTCATCAGCGTGCAACTGTTCTTGATCCAAATGGTGATGTCAAAATGGATGGCTTAATGCTGTTTACATTATTCAGCGGTGTAATTGGGTTCACTCTCGTGTTCGTGTGGCTGGTGTTGCATCGCCAGCGCACAATGTTGTTGAGCGACCTTGCAATTGAACGCGGAATTGATAACGCAATTCTTGAGCGCCAAAATGACGGTGTTGGCCGCTAATGCAAAATGCTGGTTTCATTTTTTTTTTTTATATTTTAACTATTGGCTCGGTTTTATTATTCGCATTTTTTACTTTGCGCCGCGCTAGAGAGTCAGCAAAACTTGTTGAAGATAAACACAAACCATGGATCTAACACCGCGACCACAAGCTCAGTCGCCAAAGCGTCGTCGTTTGATGCCAATCATCGTGTTGTCATTAGTTGGTATAGGTGGTGCAGTAATCGTCACC
>JAPKZT010000026.1 GCA_026393655.1 Actinomycetota bacterium
GACGTAATGTTCGTGTGACAAATACGCCCGGTGTCTTGACAGATGCGACTGCGGATATTGCATTCGCACTCATTTTGATGGTGACGCGCCGTCTTGGTGAAGGTGAGAGAGTTATTCGCAGCACTGAACCCTGGCAATGGGGGATGAATTACATGCTCGGCGCCGGAATCCAAAAACGCCAACTCGGCATTATTGGTATGGGCGCAATTGGTATAGCGACTGCGCGTCGTGCGAGAGCCTTTGGCATGAATATCGCATATTTTTCGCGGTCACCGATTGATCCGAAGATTGCCGATGAGTTGAATGCGACGCAATTATCGCTTGATGATCTATTGGCGAGCAGTGATGTCGTTTCAGTGCACTGTCCGTCTAATGAGTCGACTCATCATTTAATTGGTACGGCGCAGTTTAAACAAATGAAAAAGACAGCATTTTTAATTAATACGGCGCGAGGACCGATCGTTAATGAACAACAACTTGTTGATGCGCTTGATTCGGGTGAAATAGCGGGGGCTGGTCTTGATGTTTTTGAGTTTGAACCTAAAGTTAACGCTGGTCTGTTGACTCGCGAAAATGTCGTTCTGATTCCGCATCTTGGATCAGCAACACAAGAGACTCGTGGAGCAATGGCCACCTTGGCAGCTAGTAACGCGATTTCTATTTGTAATAACCAAAAACCGCCGACGCCAGTTAACTAACTAGTAAATCAGATTTATTATGCGCGGTCTCGGAACGATTATTAACACCGCGACAGTTCTTGCTGGTGGCGGTCTCGGATTACTGATTGGCAATCGAATTCCCGATCGGATTCGCGTGATTATCGTTCAAGTCATCGGTTTGGTCACGATCGCAATCGGTTTGCGAGATGTGATTAATACAGACAACATGGTTTTTCCATTGGTTGGCATGGTGCTTGGTGCGATCATCGGCGAGTTATTGCGAATTGAAGACCGGCTCGAACAGTTGGGTGAAGTCCTGCGACGGAAATTTACCAATCCTGAAAGTGAGAGCAAATTTGTTACTGGGTTTGTTACGGCAACTCTCTTATTTTGTGTCGGGCCGCTCACGATTCTCGGAGCAATTGAAGATGCCAGCGGCAAGACACCTCAGTTGTACATAATCAAGGGCACGCTTGACGGTTTTATGATGATTATTTTCTCGGCTCTGTATGGCGTTGGTGCGATTTTTAGTGCCGCCAGCGTCTTCGTTATACAAGGGTCGCTAACTCTCTTTGGTACCAGTCTTGATACTTTATTGACCGACCGAATGCGATTAGAACTTTTTTCGGCTGGCGGTTTAGCAGTTTTAGCGATAGGTCTGAATTTGCTTGAGATAAAGCGAATTCGCCTGGGCTCTTTGCTACCGGGACTGGTTATAACGCCGCTTTTGGTTTGGCTATTTGCCACTCCGAATGGAGTCTTTTAACAGTCGCTTGATATCCGCCGATGTTCTTAGTTTGCTGGTTAACATTGTTACGAGAGAAAATCTAAGGGGAACCATGTCAAATAAAAACAGTAAATTGAACGCGAATCCGGCGAACCTGGGTGTGTCTTTGAAGAAGTTCGCTCTACCTGCCTTGGTTTCCGCGGTCGTCGCGCTTGTCGCAGGTGGCGTGTACGCGGTAAACGCCACGCCAGCAAATATTACGGTTTGTGCTGCGAAGAGTAGTGGCGCTATGCGCTATTCGCCGTCAGGTGGTTGTAAAAATGCAAAAGAAACCAAGTTGGTGCTTGGTCAACAAGGTCCTGCTGGAGTGACTGGTGCTGCTGGCCCAGTTGGTGCGACTGGAGCGACTGGAGCGACTGGTGCAACTGGTGCCGCTGGGTCAAGCGCTACTCAATCTTCGTTTGAGATTAAGACCACTAGCTACACATTGGCTCTCACAGACGCGGGTAAGTTAATTTATTCGCGTTCATCGCCAACCTTGGTTGTACCGAATAATTCTGCGGTTGCCTTTCCAATTGGTACAAGAATTGATATCGGTCAATTGGGATCATCTAGTGCGAATATTATTTATGTGACGCCAAATGGTGGAGTTACAATTAATGACCAGGCCTTGAATAGTGCTGGAGCTGCCGTGTCGCAAACTTTCGATCGCGGAGCGTTCCAATTGGGAGTTTTGGTCAAAGTTGGAACCAACGAGTGGCTGTTCCTTCGATCCCCAGACGAGAACGCATCAAACACATGAGTTCTAATCGAATTCAAAAGTTCGTTGTATGCGTTGTTGCTTCAGTTGTGGCTTCGCTTATCGGTAACTTTGTCGTTGCCTCAGCGCTTAATGACTCAGTTTCAATTTGTGTTGCAGTCAAAGACTTCAGTCTTCGATATAGCGAGAATAAAGCGTGTAGAACTGGTGCAGAGACGCTGTTGACTCTTAACGAAACTGGTCCGGTAGGTGCGACTGGGCCAAGAGGCGCGACTGGTGCAACTGGTGCTGCTGGTGCAACTGGTGCTGCTGGTGATTTCGCAACAACCTATTCGATTCGAGAGGTGTCAGTAACTCACACTGTGCAAGCAAGTGACGCCGGCAAGTTGCTTATCTCGCGTGATGGTACGACGATCTTTTTGCCGACTAACGCCTCTGTTCCGATCGCGATCGGAACTCGAATTGATATTGCTAATCGAAAGAGTTTCTTGACTGTTTCACCTGCTTCTGGTGTGACGATTAATTCATTAGCAGCGGCAATTAGTTTTGATACCGGCAACTATCAAATGGGGATGATAATGAAAATCTCAGCTGATGAATGGGTATTCATGTCTTCACCTGATGAGTTCCCCTGATCATTAACGTTTTGAATAAGAGCTGTGTGTGGGCGGTTTAATTCTTTAGCTAATGGCGCAGATTTTGCGAAAGCATTTAATGCAACTCTAAGTGGCGAGCAACTTGAGGCTAATTACAATGTTGCCCCGACTACTGAGGTGTACGCCTTAATCTCGCAACAAGTTGAGCGATCTCATTTGCTAGCTCTGTCAGTTTTTAATTGGGGACTAGTGCCGTCGTGGTCTAAAGATAAAACAAAATCAGCAGGAATGATAAATGCTCGTTGCGAGACTCTGGCAGAGAAGCCAAGTTTCAAAAATCTCATCGCTCGCCACCGGTGTGTTATCCCAATGCAGGGTTTTTATGAATGGAGTGTGATTAATTCAAGTTCTTCTAGGCCGACGAAGCAGGCACATTATGTTTCGAGAGCCGATGGTGAGGCGATGACAGTTGCAGGACTTTGGTCAACCTGGATTGACCCAATCCGACAACAGTTTGATTCAGCATCGCCGTCGATATTTAGAACTTGCACGATTATCACCACAGACGCAAATGATTCACTTCGCCCGATTCATCATCGCATGCCAGTAATTTTAGAACGCGATGCCGTCGCGCAGTGGCTCAACCCGTCAGATCCGTCGCCACTTGGCTTGCTCGTGCCAGCAGAAAATGGGGTAGTGGTTCACGAAGTTACGACTCGATTAGAGCGCACCCGTAACGTTCATTCGACGCAACTCGGCAATGATAAGACCGGACGATTGTTCTAAATCGTCGCGATTAGCACTGGTAACTGCGTTTTCAAAACTCAGGTCGGCCATCGAATTTGATGGAATCAAATGCAAATGACAATGGGGTATTTCGAAGCCAGCAACTATTAATGCAATCCGTGCGCAATTGAATGCAGTTTTCTGTGCTTCGCCAATCTGAGCGGCGACATTAAATAAATGCGAACTTATCTCAGACGATAGATCTGTCCATTCATCAACTTCAGCGACTGGCACAACGAGCACATGGCCAGCAGTTATCGGGTTTATCGTCATGAATGCAACACAAAGATCATCGCGATAGACAAATGTGCCAGGTATCTCTCCGTTGATAATTCGCGTAAAGAGCGTTTGCGACATGAAATGAGCGTAGATGATTTGACCATCGATTGGCGTCTTGTAACATCTTCGTGTGTCTAAGCGAGAGATTTTTACAGTGCCGAATCTAATTACGTTGTTGCGGCTTTGCTGTTTACCTGTTTTCTTGTGGCTACTTTTCAGTGTCAAAGATCGTGGTGCGGCAGCGTGGTTGCTCGGCGGACTCGGTGCGACTGATTGGGTTGACGGGTGGGTGGCACGCCGGTTTAATCAACAGAGCGATTTTGGTGCTATTTTTGACCCATCGGTTGACCGAGGATTATTCATAGTCGCAGTCATCGCAATTTTGATAGATCAATCGATGCCAATTTGGTTTGGTGGTGCGATTTTGGTTCGTGAAGTGTTGGTAGCAAGTGCCATGTCAATCGCGACGGCCTTTGGAATGACGCGATTTGCAGTTAACAAGTGGGGAAAACGGTACACATTTTTACTGATGTTCGCGGTGCCACTAATCCTTTTAGGGCAGGCGGATGGTGCTGGGTCACAGTGGGTTTCATGGTTGGGTTGGTTCTTTGGTATCCCGGCTCTCGTGATGTCGTATACGACCGCGTTCAATTATGTGCCAGTAATTAGGGCAAATCTGCGGTCAGGGCGGGTCTCGCGTTCAGGCTAAATTTGTTGTATGAACATTCCTGAGGATTTGAAGTACTCAAAAGATCACGAGTGGGTTCGATTGTCGGGCACGATTGCGCGAGTAGGAATCACAGATTACGCACAAGATGCACTTGGTGACGTGGTGTTTGTTCAGTTACCGGCGTCAGGCACAAAAGTTGCGGCTGGGCAGAGTTGCAGTGAAGTTGAGAGTACCAAAAGTGTCTCTGATATATACGTGCCAGTTTCTGGCTCAATCACTAATGTCAATAACTTGCTGAGCGAATCTCCGAATTTGATAAATTCTGATCCTTATGGGGATGGCTGGATAATGGAAATTGAAGTCAGCGATTTATCTAGCGTCGCAGAATTGTTGGATGCTGCGAGTTACAGACAGTTTGTCGAGGGTTAAAAACTATGTCTTATGTGTTTTGCAACCAGTGTGGCCATCGAAATCCTCCGCGAGCATCGTTTTGTTCGTCGTGTGGTGCGGTTTTAGATCTACCGGATGACAGAACGATTGTGATTGCTCAGATTGACCCGATGCAGGATGCTCCTGGCGCTCAAGATAACGCCTCAATTCGTTTAGGTGACATAACTGGATGGGGAGTATTAGTCGTTAGATCTGGCGAGATGACCGGTGCGCGCTTTGCACTGACAAATCAAATAACACGCATTGGCCGCAACCCTGAGAGCGAGATATTGTTCGATGACATCACCGTTTCTCGGAGCCATGCTGAAATTCGTGCGAATGAAGATGGTCTGATAGTCAGGGATCTCGGGTCATTAAACGGTACCTACGTCAATCGCCAGATCGTAGAACAGTCGAAACTGATCCATGGAGACGAATTACAGGTGGGTAAATTTCACATGATTTTATTTAGTAAAGCAGATAATTTGGGATGATGTTTTTCAGAGTGACTTTCAGATGACTGCGGCCTTTAACTACTTGTCAATCGGCGAGGTACTTGCACTGTTGCTTGAAGATTTTCCGGATGTCACTATTTCAAAGATCCGTTTTCTCGAGAGCCAAGGTTTGATTGAGCCCGAGCGAACGGCTTCGGGTTACCGTAAATTTTCACAGGCAGAAGTTGATCGACTGAAGTTCATTTTGCGCGAACAGCGCGAAAATTTCACTCCTTTGAAAGTTATTCGCACGCGGTTAGACCACGATACGAGTACAGAGATGATGAGAGTTGACGACACAACGGCACCGCGAGGTCTTGCGCATATTCCCACAGGTCGGATAAACAGTCATCCCGCAGGGCAGGCCAAAGCACAAACACCACCACCATTGGCGCCAACTATTTCATTGGTTCGCCAGTTGTTTGTCGCTGATCCGAAAATACCGCGATCATTTGACCGATCAGAAATTATCTCTACAGCATCAATTGATGAAGCGACCCTCGTTGATCTCGAACATTTTGGCATTTTGCGTTCACGACGAGTCGGAGTAACCGATTTATATGACGAAATTGATCTAGAGATTCTTTTAACAGCCGCCAAGTTCTTGAGTCTTGGGTTTGAGGCAAGACACCTTAAAACATGGAAAAATGCGGCGATGCAGGAAGTTTCGTTATTTGAAACACGAATCGTGCCGATGATGCGTCAACGCAATCCCACTGCCCGTCAAGAAGCTTTGGCAATGCTCAATGATCTAGTTGAGCAAGGCGGTCGTTTGCGTGCAGCATTTATTTCGGCGCAATCTCGTGATCACATTGAATCTCGCTAGTGCGCTTTAATTGTCGCAGATACGCTTAAGCAATGATTGAAATGCAACTTGAGGGTATTCGACTTGAGATTCCGGCTAATACTCCAGTGTTGATGTTGCGAGAGCAATCAGGAAGCCGTCGCGTTATCCCGATTCAAATTGGCGCACCTGAGGCATCATCGATTCATTACGCGCTTGAAGGTTTACAACCTGATCGCCCGCTTACGCATGACCTTTTGATAAATGTAGTTGATGGCTTAAACGCTCAACCTGTCAAATTGGTGATCACAAAACTCGAAGAACATACTTACTATGCGGACCTTCATTTTTTACAACAGGGCTCGGTAATAATCGTGAGTTGTCGGCCGTCTGATGGTGTAGCGGTAGCAGTTCGGTCGGGGATTCCGATTTATGCAGAAGATGACTTATTGGATGAGGTAGGTAAGGTCGTACCAGATTCGCCGAGCGACGATGCCGAAGAAATCATTGATGATTTTAGACAGTTCATAGATTCAATTCGCCCAGAAGATTTTCAAAGTTAATTTGTCTTGACATTTGGTTTTCTGGGCGTAGCCTAGAATTAGTTTTTATTGGGGGTTGCTGGTGACAAGTATTAGTTTCAGTGGTGCTCAAGCTGCAAAGATTGCCGGCATCACTTATCGCCAACTTGATTATTGGGCCCGGACGAACTTGATAAGACCTTCGGCAGTTGACGCGAAAGGTAGTGGCACTCGACGCAGTTATGTGTATAGCGATCTACTAGAACTCAAAGTAATTAAGAATTTGTTAGATGCAGGTATCAAACTCGAATCAGTTCGTGAAGTCTTCACTTACCTTCGAAACCACGTAGACACCGAGATCGCCGCAGCCCACATAGTGATCAGCGGCAAGGCAGTTGTATTTTGTCAAGGAGACCAGTTAGTTGACGTACTTCGTAATGGTCAAGGTGTACTAAACGTTCTACCTTTAGCAGCCGTAAAGAGTGATGTTGATGCAATGATTTTGTCGATTGATACGCAAACATCGAAATCCAACAAGAGCGAGTCTGTTGACGATACCAGAACTCCTGCGCTAGGCACGACGGCGGTTTCAATCTAAGAATGACGAAGTTGCGTCTGTCACCACTTGATGGTGCTCATCGTGCACTCGGCGCGAAGATGGTTGAATTTGGCGGATGGGATATGCCGGTCGCATATCCAACTGGAACTATTAGCGAACATCTTGCATGTCGCAGTGCGTCAGTCGTTTTTGATGTTTCGCATTTAGGTACCGTGCGCGTCGAGGGCTACTACGCCAAAGCAGCATTGCAAGGAGTTCTGACTAATGATCTCAACAAGATTTCGGTTGGTCGAGCGCAATATACGCATTTGTTAAATGATGCTGGCTGTGTTCTCGATGACATCATCGTCTGGTGGGTTAGTGATGATCGTTTTGATGTCATGCCAAATGCTTCGAATACTGATCATGTTTTATCGGCGATCGGCGGGGTTGACGTAACGCAGAATCGTGCCGTGTTGGCTGTGCAAGGTCCACGTGCAAAAGAACTTCTGGCGACGATTAGTGAAAATTTTTCAAATGTTTCGAAGTTTCAAGTTCGTCAAATTAATTGGCGAGGTGCGCAATGCGTAGTCGCAGGTACTGGCTATACAGGTGAACAAGGAGTTGAAATTGCTGTGCCGATCACGCACGCAATCGAATTATGGCACGAGATACTTAATGCTGGCGTGGTACCTGCAGGGCTTGGCGCTCGCGACACGTTGCGACTCGAGGCTGGGTTGCCGCTACACGGTCATGAACTTTCACCGCTGATTAACCCATTAGAAGCAAATTTGGATTGGGTGATTTCTTGGAGTAAAGAAACTTTTGCGGGTCGCGATGCGCTGCTCAAACAACGCGAGACCGGGGTCAGCCGACATTTAATTGGCATAACCACAGTTGGGCGTCGTCCACCTCGAGACGGATGCGACGTGCTTGTTGGAGAAACTATTATTGGTAGAACGACGAGTGGAAATTTTTCACCAGTTCTTGAACACGGTGTCGCAATCGCTCTAGTTAACTCACAACCTGCAATCGGAAGCGCGGTGGCGATCGATGTGCGAGGAACTCGGCTTGACGGTGTAGTCTCAAGCTTCCGTTTATTGCAAAGAAATAGCGTAAGACTCAAGCGGTTCGCAAGAGCAAACTAAATTTCTATCGCCAAAGGCCGCGTCAATCCGCGACACTGGCACGAAGTATCCGCGGCCATGCATCGCCGCAATCGGATACGCCGCTTGCTGTTGCGAATACTTACGGGTCCATGGCGCACAGAGGTCTTCGACCGTATGTGGCGCATGATGTAGCGGTGACTCGTCGTGAGAAATAGTTCCCGAGGCGATCTGTTGAATCTCGTTGTGTATCGCAATCATTGCGTTACAGAATCTGTCTATCTCGGCGATTGTTTCGCTTTCAGTTGGCTCGACCATGAAAGTGCCTGAAACCGGAAAGCTCATTGTTGGAGCATGAAAACCAAAGTCCATTAGCCGTTTGGCGATGTCATCGTTAGTAACGCCCGTCATCTTTGTGATTTCACGAATGTCCAAGATGCATTCGTGTGCAACGAAGCCACCTTCGCCGCGATACAACACTGGGAAAAAAGCATCAAGCCGATTCGCAATATAGTTCGCACTTAAAATTGCGTGCATCGTCGCACTTCGTAAACCGATTGCCCCCATCAATTTTATGTACACCCATGAGATTGGCAGTATTGAGGCCGAACCGTTCGGTGCTGCGGCGACTGCGCCAACTCTTTTTTCGTCGTGTGTTGACAGTGGGTGAGAGGGTAAGAACTCCGCAAGATGTTTTTTGACACCGACTGGTCCGACGCCAGGACCGCCGCCACCGTGGGGAATACAAAATGTCTTGTGCAGATTCAAATGACTCACATCTGCACCAAAGTGACCAGGCTGTGCAACACCAACTAATGCATTCAGGTTTGCGCCGTCTACATAAACTTGTCCGCCAAATGAATGAACCAACTCACAAATATCTGTGACTTTCTGTTCAAATACACCGTGAGTCGATGGGTAGGTGATCATTAACGCTGCGAGTTTGTTGCCGGCTAACTCGCACTTTGTTTTTAGATCAACTAAATCAACATTGCCTCTGTCGTCACAGGCAACGACGACCACAGTCATCCCTGCCATTACGGCGCTGGCTGCATTAGTCCCATGTGCACTGCTTGGTATCAAACAGATAACTCTCTGCTCTTCGCCGCGATTGCGGTGGTACGCACGAATTGCAAGGAGACCGGCGAGTTCACCTTGGCTTCCGGCATTGGGCTGCAAACTTATTGCGTCGTATCCAGTGATTTCAATCAGCATCGCCGAGAGTTCATCTACTAATTGCGTGTACCCAGCGATATCAGTCGCAGGTGCAAACGGATGAATATTTGCAAACTCTGGCCACGTAACAGGAATCATTTCTGTAGTCGCATTGAGTTTCATTGTGCATGAGCCAAGAGGAATCATCGTTCGATCCAGTGCCAGATCTTTGTCGGCCAAGCGTCGCAAGTAGCGCAGCATTTCGTGTTCGGTTCGGTATTTGCTGAAAGTTGCCTGTGTTAGAAAATCATCACTCCGTCGCATCGCCTGAGTGATGCCTAATACGCACGATTGATCAAGTTCAAGGACATTTTCATCTATCTCAAAAACATTGAATAGCGTTTTTATCAAGTCCAAATTACTGGTTTCATCAAAACTGATTCCAACAGAAGTGTCGTCAATATTGCGTAACAAAATATTGTGTGACTGCGCTCGTTGATGAATTTCATAACTGGATTTCACGCGTACCACGATGGTGTCAAACCAAGTCGAGTTTGATACTTCAATATTTGATTTACGAAGCCCAGCGACACAAATCGATGTCAGTCGATGGACGCGTTCTGCGATTCGCTCAAGTCCTTCTCGGCCATGCCAAACTGCATAAAAACTTGCGATGTTTGCGAGTAGTGCTTGCGCCGTACAAATATTTGAAGTGGCTTTCTCACGACGGATATGTTGTTCACGTGTTTGCAGTGCCAAACGCAACGCTGGTCGACCTCCAGTATCAGTGCTGACACCGACCAATCGACCAGGTAGCGCACGCGCATGTGATTCGCTAGTTGCCAAGAATGCGGCGTGTGGCCCGCCACCACCCATCGGTACGCCAAACCGCTGTGCCGAACCCACTGCGATGTCTAATCCCAATGTTGCAGGCGGTGTCAGCAACATACATGCGAGAAGATCACAAACAGCAATTGTTAATCCTGCTTGGGAGTGAACTGCGTTAGAAATATTTTTGAGCTGTTCTGCAGAGGCGATTGAGCCAGTTGATCCTGGCCACGAGATAAGTGCACCGAAGCAAGTTGTTGACAACATTTCGTTCAGTGAGACAACGTTGATAGTTAAACCGATCGGTAATGCTCTAGTGCGTAACACCGAAATAATTTGTGGGTGCGTGTCAATGTCAACAGCGAAGACACTTGATTTAGATTTGCTAGATCGAAGTGCGATCGTCATTGCCTCGGCGGCGGCAGTGGCTTCGTCGAGCAGTGAAGCATTGGCAATTTCGAAACCCGTGATCTCAGTGATCATTGTCTGAAAATTGAGAAGTGCTTCAAGACGACCTTGACTGATTTCTGGCTGATAAGGCGTATATGACGTGTACCAAGCAGGATTCTCTAATACGTTGCGAGCAATCACTGGCGGAGTGATCGTGTTGTAATAACCCATGCCGATCAGACTTGTACGAACAATATTTTTGTTGGCGATTTCTCGCAGTTGTATTAAGACATCGGTTTCTCGCATCGGTTCGCCAAGACTTAATAGTTGATCGCGACGAATTGATGCGGGGACAGTCCGCTTAATCAAATCTTCTAAGTCTGTTGCACCAATGCTGCGAAGCATAGTTTCTCGAGCAAAATCATCAACACCAATGTGTCGCGAGATGAACTCGTCATTAGCAGTTAGTTCGTCAAGTGATTTTCTCATTTGGTGCCTCGTTTTGGGTGTGCGAAATTACGCACCCCAACTGTTTAGGCACCTGAGAGCTTCCTAATAGATCGCTCTATCAGTTTCCCCTTCGGTAGAGAGTTGGCTTAAGCCAACTCTCAATTTCCAGTGTCACCACTTTCAAACGGTCCGTTTACCTGAGAGGTTCCGGGGTGGTTGCTCCTTCGGTGAACCTGCACTGGATGTGTAGGCGCTCTCCCGTAAGAAAGTATCGGCAACAAAGACTGTACTAGATTTTCTGTATATGAAATTACTCAATGAAAATGAAGTCACGACAGTCATCGCACCATTGATCGGCTCTCTCGGTGCGAAATATATGCTCGACCCCGACACAAATGCGGCTGGTTTAGCGGCAGGATATTCGAGCGGTTTTGCATTCTATTTCGCGGGTCGAGGTGGAGTGTTGGGCGATGTCGATAGCGATGTGATCTATTCGGCGTTTATGTTTTTCGAGCGCACTTTGATCGACAAGTTATGGAAGGCGGGTGTTTCTGTTGAAGGTGCACGAGCAGCGGGAAAACGTTACATGCAGAGTTGCGACGAATGGGGACGCAAACATCTCGCGAATATCGAGCAACTAGATCTGTTCAACACGATCGCCGAGAAACTTGTTTCACAAGTGGATAGTTCGGGCTTGACACTTTTCGCTGGGCTGCGTGCTGAACCGTTGCCAAGTGATTCATCGGCGCGCGCGTATCGGCTTATCACATTGATTCGTGAGTTGAGAGGGTGCGTGCATATCGCTGCTTGTGTCACTCACGGTTTATCTGGTCTTGAAGCAACTCTGCTTTCGTCGGGCGAGGGTATGGCCAAAATGCATGGCTGGGCGCCGCCACACGCTGACTGCTCTCATCTAGGGGCCGCACGTGAAGCTGTAGAAAAATCAACCAACGACGCAATGGCTCGTTTGATCAAGATGCATTTAACTCAAGTCGAGATGAATGAACTCGCCACTCAAACTCTGCGAATCAACGCGGCACTTAGTTAAGCGTTCCGTAACTGCCGCTGTCGCCAGTTTTTTTATTCGCCAGCACCGTGTTGGTTGCGATTTCTAAATCTTTGACGAACGATTCAATTTTGTCGTGATGAATTGCGTTGACTGTGCAATGTAATGAATCAGGCGGAGTTTGACGATCTATATACCAACCGCGCTGCCACAGTTCGTCGGCGACAGCGAACACGTTTAAAACGTTAGGTTCTTTTGCGCCAAAACAAATCAGTGTCGTTTCAGGTTGCGCGCGCAAGACATAATGTTCGCTCGAGTTAATCGTTTCTGCGAGTTTTAAAGTTGCTTCGCGAGCTTGGCGCGTGAGTCGCAGGTAGCCGTCATCTCCTAGATAATGCATCACTGCCCAAGCACTCGCCATTGAACCACCGGACTTTGTGCCAAGAGCACCAGATGACGCGTATAAACCACCCAGCCAGTTATCTGTTACGAAACCCTGAAACGATCTTAAATATTTCGACGCATACATAATCACCGACGCGCCCTTGGATGTGTAGCCAAATTTATGTAGGTCGACAGAAATTGAACTTACGCCCGGTAATTGCAGACTCCACGGTGGCAAATCTTCACCTAGTTGAGCAAGATAGGCGAGCGTTACCCCGCCCATGCATGCATCTACATGACAGTTAATCTTTGCCTCAAGTGCAAGTGCAGCGATACCTGTTACATCGTCAACGACACCTTGAGGGTATTGCGGCGCCGAAGCGACAACCAGAACAGTATTTTGATCGATCTGTGATCGCATCGCGTCAACATCGGCACGCCAGTCGTTTTTCACGTCAACACGCCTCGACTCAACTTCGAAGTAAGCGCAGGCTTTGTCAAAAGCCGCATGGGCAGAGGTCGGTAAAACGATGTTCGGTTTCGTGATGTTTCGCTCAGAACGTAGCCGATCGCGGGCAGCCTTGACTGCCATCAGGATGCTCTCGGTGCCTCCAGAAGTCATAAACCCAGCCGACTCACTAGTTGCGCCGAGCCAAGTACCGGCCATCGCCACAACATCAGCCTGGATCTTGCGCAAACTCGGAAACGCATCTGTACTGAGTGCATTCTCGCCACTAAAGCGTCTGTAAGCCTCTTCAGCGACGCTTATCGCCTCGGCGCCTGCGTAGTAGGCGAGGCTGAATGCACGACCTTCGCGCCACGCGATGTCGCCTGCGCGCATCTCTTCGAGCGCGCCAAAAACCTTCTCCGCCGACCAGCCAAAACTTGGAATACTCAACTCAGAACCAACTTTACATAACTAACATTATGGGCAAATTTACTGACCGCATAGAATTGCTCGTCATAGAAACGCCTATGCGGCACAGCTTGGGCTGGGATGTATCTGATCCTCAGCTAAAGGTTTAGCTGCCTTCAATAACCAGTTCAGTGCTGCCTTAAAATCTCGAGTTGTTGGATCAACAGTCGGATCTAGATCTGCCTCTACATCAGCAATCGCACACTTGAGTACGTAAACCTGATCTCTTAGAGTGTCCAGTTCATTACGGGCAACAACCAACTCATTTTCGCTGAGTTGCAATTCGGTGGCGCGTTGTCGAGCCACCCAATCCCATTGCCGACATGACTGGCAGCAAAAGCGTCTTGGTCGCCCAGCGCCTGGCCGTTGCTTAAACGGCGACCTACACCACTGGCATCGGCTCTTGCCCGTCGAAACTAATTTCGTCATGACGAAATTATAGTTCAAGACAGATCATAATGCGTGCATAGTCACTTTGAGTTCGCAGATGTTGGGTTGAAGGCATACTTAACAAATGAAGATTTCGCACCAACCCCCGGCTCGCCTGTTCACCTCTGATAACGCCGCTGGCGTGCACCCAGATGTAATGGCTGCGGTTGTTCGAGCAAACGAGTCGCATGCGCTCGCCTACGGACTCGATAAATATACGATGCAGGCTAAAGACGCTTTCTCAAAACTTTTTGATGCCGACGTGCGCACTGAGTTTGTTTTCGGCGGTACGGGCGCCAACATACTTGCACTAGCCTGCGTACTCAAACCAGCTGAAGCAGTCGTATGCACTGCATGGTCGCATATCGCAGTTGATGAAACTGGCGCGCCCGAAAGAATTCTTGGTGCGAAATTGATCGATCTGCCTTCGCTAGATGGAAAACTTCGACCGGAAGATTTGCATAGCGTCGCACATTTGCGTGGCCATGTGCATCACGCTCAGCCCGCAGTCGTGTCGATCACCCAGTCAACAGAACTCGGTACGGTCTATTCACCCGATGAAGTGCGCGCAATTTGTGAGACTGCTCATGAGCTTGAAATGCTCGTGCATATGGATGGTGCAAGGTTGAGCAATGCGGCTGCTGTCTATGGTGCGACACCCGAGGCGCTACGAAGTTTTACAATCGATGCTGGCGTTGATATTTTGAGTTTTGGTGGGATGAAGGCTGGCATCATGTTCGGCGAAGCAGTCGTTTTCTTGAAACCAAAACTTGGTGACCGAGCCGAATATATTCGTAAGCAAATCACGCAATTAAATTCGAAGATGCGCTTTGTCTCGGCTCAGTATGTCGAGTTATTTCGCGATGGTTTATTTTTTCAACTCGGGGCTCAAGCAAACGCGATGGCGCTCGCCCTCTATGAACGCACCAAACATCACAAGTCGCTCGGTCTAGTTGCGCCTCCTCAGGTCAATAGCCTTTATCCAACGATTTCTCAGCCCGCTCGAACTGCCCTTCAAGATTGGTCATTTTTCTGGGATTGGGATGTTGCGGCCCAGCAGGTGCGCTGGATGACGGCTTGGGATACGACTTTGGAAGACATAGAAGCCTTTGGGCTCGGGGTCGACGAGGTACTTAATAGTAATTGACTAGTCAGTTACTTATCCGCTAGTTTGACCTACGTGGCGGGGTCAGATTTCTTCATCAAACGACTTGAAACTGATGACAAGTGGATGAACGATGCCGCGTGTCGTGGGCTCAGCTCTATGTTCTTTCCGCCGCCTGCCGAACGACCTCAGGCTCGTGAGCAAAGAGAATCGATGGCGCGAGAAGTCTGTTCGTCATGCGAAGTGCAAACAGCATGTAAAGAATTTGCTCGCAATCATCATGAATATGGTTTTTGGGGTGGAGAATCAGAAGAGCAACGACATCAAGCAGGTTTTCATCTCATTGCGCCGATCGGGATCAGATCTAATTCGCGATAGCACGTAAAAAGATATAGCTAAAGTCTGCGAGACTAATTTCGCATGTCAAATTCAAAAATAGAACCGTCAGCAAGTTCGCTACCGGGGGCAATTGAAACTGTTCGTGATGCCTGGGCGAATTTTGGTGATTCGCGAGTCATTGAAACTTTCACCGAAGTAAGCGCACATGTTTCAACAAACCGTGTTTTTCGTTTGACGATGTCAGACAAATCAAATTTGATCGCCAAAGTAAGTTCATACGGATCATATTTTCAGTTCGCTGAAGATCATGACAGACTCGCCCGTTGCAGCGCACAACTTAGAGGTGGTCGTTGGTCAGGATTTCTGGCTGAAGTTCTTAGCAAGAATGGTCGGCCGTACACGTGGTACGACGAGTCATGTTGGGCGGTGTTCTATACCGACGTGCAACAACAAGA
>JAPKZT010000049.1 GCA_026393655.1 Actinomycetota bacterium
CGACTGGCGATTCGTTGATGTGATTTCGCCTAAGCGCCTCGAATCTTTCTATTCAGATTGGAATAACCTCGGCGCTCAACTAATCGGCGGATGTTGCGGTCTCACCGTCGACCACATCCACGCCGCCACCCGCACCCAAAAATCCCTCAAATAAAGCCTCTAATCAACGATTAATACCTGACTAAATTAGTCGGGTTTAACGATACGATGTGGCGCATGACAAAGCGCTTTCCGTTTCCAAATCCCGCCAACGAAACATCCGCCCGACTCGTCGCCGGCGGCGTCGTCTTAATCAGCACAGCATTTCTGCTGACCAACTCAACGCTCATCCTTCTCGCACTCACATACGGTTTCGCCGCCCGTGTCGCCGCTGGCCCAGCATTCAGCCCACTGGCGCTGTTCGTGACCCGCGTCGTCACACCAAAATTAAAATTCGAACACAAATTTGTGCCTGGCCCACCAAAAAGGTTTGCTCAAACAATTGGATTAACCTTCGCCGCGACAGCACTCGCACTGACATTGCTCGACTATTCAGTAGCCGCACAACTCGTAATCGCCGCACTAATCTTCGCCGCCACTCTCGAATCTGTTTTCGCAATTTGCCTCGGCTGTATTGCGTTTAGCTATTTAATAAAACTTGGCGCGATCCCCGAAAGCGTCTGCGAATCTTGCAACGATATTTCGTTGCGCGTGCTTGCCTAAACAGTCTCGCGTTTTGCAGTGACTAAATAGTCGCTTAAATCTGCATCGTGAGTCATTGACCAATAGTCGACAAACCGCCACGGCATTGGCGAAAATATTCGACCTTGCGAATTTTTGTACCAACTATCCATGCCTGGGTGTGACCAAACAAGTTGATCGTGTTCGTCGTCGACTGCTTTGTTATATGCATCATGTACTTCAGGGCGAACGTCAACTGCCGATATTTGCGATTCAATCATCTGAGTGATACAACTTGTGATGTAGCGCATTTGGCATTCAGCCTGAAAAATCACACTGCCACCGTGCGCCACATTGGTATTTGGTCCATACAAGCAAAATAAATTCGGAAAGTTGGGCATCGTCATACCTTTATATGCACAAGCATCTTGCCGGCCACAAAACCAGTTGCCAAAATGATTACATCTGCTTGGCGCGACGATCCGTCAAGGGCAACTATTTGATTGCCGTCAATATGATCTACCCCAGACGCAACTAGTTCGACATTGTCACGCATCAGAGTTTTATACCAATCGTTATCGACGAGAATTCGTTTGCCATATGGCGGATAATCGGGCAAAGTTTTGTCAACCAAATCGGCGCGACCATCAAGTTGCTCGAGTAAATATTCGGTGAGTTGCATCCGGTGTTTATCGTTGCGTAAATTCATTGATCGTTGCAGATGTGGCCAAGTTTCATCTCGGCGCAAAGTCGGCAACAATCCATCTCCGAATCTCCAAAAAAGACCAAACCGATACCAGTCAAAATAAAACGGCACATTTTCAAATAGCCACATCGTTTGTGGTTTGACATCGCGGTGATAGTCATTGCTTGGTCGCACCCATTGCGGTGACCGTTGAAAAATTGTCACCTCACTGGCTTGCGACGCGACCGTACGCAAAATCTGCATCGCGCTTGCCCCAGTGCCGATGATCGCAACTCGCTTGCCAGCCAGATCAACATCATGGCGCCACTGTGCAGAATGAAAGCAAGGGCCAGTGAAAGATTCGAGGCCCTTAATGAATGACTTTTTAGGACGATTAAGTTGCCCGACGCCAGAGATTACGACGTTGGCGTGAGACTCGCGCAACTGACCGTGTTGATCGCGCAACACAACTTTCCATTTCTGCGAAGCTTCATCCCATGTCGTAGACACGACTTCTGTGCTCAAACTTATACGGTCGGCAATTTTGAACTTTTCGGCAACTGATTTGCAGTAATTCAAAACATCAAGTCGTTTTGAAAAATATTTTGGCCACCTGTGATTTGGCGCAAACGTAAACGAATAAAAATGATTCGGAGTATCAACCCCTGCTTCCGGATAATCATTAACGAGCCACGTGCCGCCAATCTCGGCATTCGCGTCAGCCATCTCCCAGCGAATTTGAAGTTGATCAAGTTTTATCGCTGCGCAAATACCAGAAAAGCCGGCACCGATTATTAAAACCGTAAAGTTCTTAAGTGTCTCGCTCGAAGCAGCCGATATCTTCGTCCAACTGACATCGCGTTGCGTCAAGCCCATCGCCTCCATCATCATCGGCGCATATTCGGGCGCGACTTCTTCGGCCACGCACAAACTCATCATTTTTGTAAACAACTCAGTGTTGGGTGGCGACAGAATCTCTCGCTTGCCATCTGATATTTCGCCAAGCACGGTCGCGAGCGCGTCACGAATTTGTTGTTGTGCCGATTCGGAGATGCCACCAGACTCATCGGCAAATAAGTTTGTGTCTCGCTTTGGCAAATAAGACTCGCTTAGCCATGATTCGTCACCGGTCAGCTGAACTAGACACATCAACAGTGTCGGTATCGAGGCCTCTTGAAAAGCCTGTTCAAGATTTAAACTCATGATGATCTCAAGGCTCTGACAACCACAAATACTGCGTAGGCACCAAACGACAACGCAAGCAAAACGATAACTACGTAGTAAATAGTTGGCATGCTTCGGCTATTTACGAACACAAACGCATCGGGCGCGATATAACTGACAAAAGCTATCAATCCCCAAATTAAAAACGAGCGACTTTGCTTGCTGACATGATCAGAAACTGCTTTCGCCGAACTAGCCCCATAAATTAATGAAGACGAAATTTCAATCGCGGCAAAAATTTTAGTGCTGATTCCGTATTCCGAAAGCCATACCGAAACCGCGCATATTCTCGCCACCGACCAAAGCAGCACTAAGACCATCCACATCACAGACAACGTCAATTGACGACTTAATAATTTCATGGTATAAATCAGAGTACAATCATGTGAGTCGTGCGAAGCAAATTCAAATTCAAATCAAATCAAATAGACCTTTCGATTCACGGTTTAACAGTCACCGGAATTCTGGCTGGCATGGCAGCACTCGTCGCAGTACTTGATAAATCGCCTACGGCTGCAGTCGTTTGGATGATGATCGCTGTTCTGATAGACGGCATTGATGGTCCAATTGCTCGACGTTGGATGAGCAATTCAGAATTACCAAGATTTGATGGATACATTTTGGATCTTGTTATTGATTATGTAACTTGTGTAGTTGTTCCCGCTGCGTTTATGTGGCAGTTCGAAATTGTCACGCATGATTTAACTGGCCAATTAGCTGTCGCCGCAATTCTTGGATCGTCAGCATTGTGGTTTAGCCAAACAACTATTGCAAATTCACAGCATTGGTTTAGAGGCTTCCCCGCTGCATGGAACTTAGTTATCCCAACTATTTGGCTATTAGGTTTAGATGCGAACCTGAACATAGCGATCTCTTTTCTACTCGCGATGCTGACTTTGAGCAATGTAGAGTTTCCTCATACATTGCAGGTTTTAGAATTTCGTAAGCTAAACGTCTTCGCAACTTCTTTTTGGATGCTAGTAATCATCGTATTTTCGTTTCGCACAGCAGAACTATCAACGATTGAACACAGCATGCTTTTAGTCGGTCCAATTTGTATAAGCGCAATTGTGATTAAGCACAAATTTGAGAAACTTGACCTTGTAATCACTGACTAGAAATCGGCGTTGTGCGCAGAAGTTTCGTACTAAATCACCTATAGTTACAGTTCGGAGGATTTACTTAAATGAAACCAGAAACAGTTTTACGAGTCACGACCCTTTTATCGGCAGCCGCCAGTCTCGTGCTCAGCGTGTGGCTCTACTTTCAAAGTTCTTCGGTTGAAGACCGTCTGAACGGAATCTACGTTGGCGTTTGGGTGCCATCAATTCTCGCACTCGGCGCATTTTTGTTATCAGGTAAGAGCGCAAAGGACTGACCATGTCACTAGCCGCACTGTTTGGTTTTGGAAGTGTGATCTTCTTGATCGTGATGACCGGTGCATTTGTCTACGGCATGACAGTGCTCAGGGCTGCTGCCGACCGTGGAAACTATCGACCAGGATCATCAAAAAACTAACTAGCTGATTTTGCTTAAATCTTTAGGCGCGTTGAGGTAAGCCAACGCGAACTTGCACGCCGCTAGAAAACATCACATGCGGTTCGCCGTTGATCTCTGTTCGTGGTGAATCAAAACCAGCAGCCTGAACGAGTGAGTCGGCTAGCGAAATAATTTTCGCGCGCTGCAGTGGCCAACGCTGGTGCGAAATTGGTGCATAGCGCAACGCACCTCCGCGAGTCGTCGTATATAAACCCCATCTTGCGCTCAAAAATATTTCTAGTGGCGACGGCTCAGCAATCGGTTCTAAAATTTTTATGTGAATCTTTGTTTCGGCATTACCACGCGGCCACCTGCGCACAACTGATGTATGCAATTCGTCGCCAACACGTTTGTTGCTCGCCTTGCCAAAACAGTAAGGCAATGTATATGTTGTGCGCGCGACGATAGTCGGCAACAAGCGATTGATATCCAATGAACAAAACCACACTCCAGGCACACCGTTACGACGGACATAAGTGCGAACATTCACCTCAGGAAAAGATCCGAGATACGGCACCGCGGGCAAACCGGGCACGCCGATGCCACGCATCGAAAACGGAATCAGTCCAACCCACGCCGAGCCGTCACAAACATCAACTTCAAGACCCGGCGGCAAGATGCGTGCAACTTCTTCAACTTTGTAGCGATAGTGAATGTATGCAAGGTCATACCAGCCTTGTTTCATTACCGCGCGGCGCACCGGGTTGGGGCAAATTTCTGAGTAACTCATCGCCCCCCGTTACGCACGAACAACTTGCAACAACATTGCTGCACATACAATCGCACGCGCAGACCACGCAATTGTGCGCGGCCAATTAGTCACGACTAGTCGTCGCCCGACATCTGCAGTCGGATTGATCGCCATTTTTGCATGCAGCGGCACAGAAACAAACACAGTGCTGCCAAGCGCAACCGCCAACAACACTGCACCAAACCATGGCCAAAGAATTTGCACGCCTGCTGGTCGACTAATTAGTAGACCCAATGTTG
>JAPKZT010000176.1 GCA_026393655.1 Actinomycetota bacterium
ATTAGATGATTGGCATCGTTGGTGCTGGCGTAGTTGGCTCTCGAGTAGCCGAGACATTGCGGTTATTTTCGCATCAACAAATTGGTGTTTACGATATTGAGCAGATAGTTGCCCAACGCCTAACTGGTCGGTTGAGTGGCGGGAAATCTCAAATAAGTGTCGTTGATCGAAACGCGATGAAGTCGGCGAAAGTCGTCGTCTTGTGCGGGCCATCACCACATTTTTTAATCGCGAAAGAGTTACTTGATGCAAGTGTGAGCGTTGTTTCAACAAGCGATGACATTGCCGACTGTTTGAATTTGTTAACGCTTTCACAACTTGCTACAGAAAATAAAGTGACATTAGTAGTTGGTGCTGCGTCGTCACCGGGTATGTCTGGTTTATTGGTGCGACATCTTGCGGAGTCTTTTGATTCAATTGACGAAGTTCACGTTGCGCTTCACGGCACCGGTGGCCCTGCGTGTGCCAGACAACATCACCGAGCACTATCTGGGCAATCAATCGGTTGGCATGATGGCGAGTGGTTGCGTCGTCCGGCTGGAAGTGGACGCGAACTTTGTTGGTTTCCAGAACCAGTTGGTGCATATGACTGTTACCGCGGCGAATTACCTGATCCGCTTTTAATTAAACGTGCTTTTCCAGAACTTGAGCGTGTCACTGGACGGGTTACTGCGACACGTCGCGATCGTATTTTTTCTAGAGTGCCGATGATGATTCCGCCACAAGCCGAAGGTGGAATGGGCGGACTCCGTGTTGAAGTGCGTGGAATGAAAAATGGCGCACGCTTGGTTGATGTGATTGCTGTTGCTGAGCGTGTAGGTCAAGTCGCCGGAGTCGTTGCTGCGAGTACTGCCCACGCAATTTATAAAAACAAAATTGGCGAATATGGTGCCCATGTTCTTGGGGATGAGTCAATGCCGAATTCATGGCTGGTTGCACAAATTTGTGATGCAGGTATAAATTTGCATTCGTTCGTTAGGGCTTAGCCGAACTTTAGATTCAATAATTCGACTCACTAATTATATTCTCACTCATTCTCAGATATCGTGCTGAATGTGTCTGTGGTAAATAAGCGGTCAAACAGCAGTCACAGCGATGTACGCCGTGATGTGCACAACGATGTGCACGGCGAAGTAATGCGCAGGTTTATTAAACACAACCAACGGTATACATCACAACGTCGATTGATCGTGACGGTTTTGTCGGATTCTGATCGTCCATTGATGATTCAACAGATGTTGAAACGCTCGAGTAATACAAAAAAAGTTTTGGCGCAAAGTTCTCTATATCGCAATCTTGTTGTGCTTGAAGATGTCGGCGTGGTGCAACGAATTTTCAGCACTGATGACGTGGCGCGTTACGAACTTAACGAGGATATTCTCGGCCACCACCATCATCTTGTCTGTTCAAAGTGTGGCGATATTCGCGATGTGCGAATACCAGAATCTCTCGAGTCAAGCCTCGACACAGCTCTAGCAAAAATTGCGAAAAGCTCAGGGTTTCAACTTGATCAACATCGATTAGATCTAATTGGTCGTTGCGGGAAGTGCCGCTAGTGCCGCTAATGAATTAGCTGGTTTTCTCAGTTAACTTTGAAATCGAATCGTTGAGACGCTCAATATGTTGAGCCAACTCATCAGATGTCACAACATTTGACAACGCCAACTGCACACTGGCAATTTCTCGAGCCAGAAACTCGGCATCATTTTGGGTGCGAATTGCAACATTGCGATCAATTTCTGCTTGCTCGCGATCGCGAAACTCTTGACGGTTATGTGCCAACAAAATAAGAGGCGCGGCGTAGGCAGCCTGAATTGAAAACATTAGATTCAATAAAATAAACGGGTATTTATCCCATCTGAATGCGATGAATGAGACATTCAGGCCAACCCAAATTAAAACCATGATGGATTGAATAATTAAAAAACGGGCAGTGCCCATGAGCCGGGCGATGTTTTCAGCGAATTCGCCAAACGCGCTTCGATTATATTGCACCCCAATTTTCGGCTGGTTGCGTGGCCGTCCAAGGTCTTCACGACGTTTCATTGTGCACTCCGTTCAAATCGTGCTCTGAGTTGTTATTGAGATTCGTAGAAATCTGATTATTCTCTGGCGTGCGGGCGACAACTTTGCGACGCCAGTCTGCGGGCAAAGCATTATCCAAAACATCGTCTACTGTGACTGCGCCGAGGAGTCGACCGTTGGCATCACAAACGCCAACTGCCAACATGTTGTAGGAAGCAAGCCGCTCTGCAACTTCTCGTTCAGGCAAGTGCGGATCAATTGTTGGTTCGTTTTCGACGCAGTGACGCAACGTCATGCTTGGGCGTTCACGAAGCAATCGCTGAAAATTTACAACGCCGATGTATGTGCCGGTGGGTGGATAATGAGGCGCGTGAGCTATAAAAACTTGCGCAGCAATTGAGACAAGTCGTTCTGGGTCGCGAATAAGTGCAAGTGCCTCAGCCACTGTTGCGTCTGGCCCAAGAACAATGATGTCTGGAGTCATCAATGCACCCGCAGTACCGCTCGCATACGAGAGAAGTTGGCGCATTGTTTCGGCGTCTTCGTCATCCATTGCATCTAAAACTTTTGTGCGTTGATCGATTCCCATTTGTCCAAGCAAGTCGGCGAGGTCGTCGTACTCCATTTCGTCAAACACACTGTTGAGTCGCTCCATGTCGAGACCTTCGATTAAACGCAACTGTTCATCTTCCGGTAGTTCTTCGAGCACATCGGCAAGACGTTCGTCATCCATTGCATCAGCAAGTTGTCGGCGTTGCTCGGCAGGCAATGCGCGAATAATCGTTGCGACATCACTGGCGTGCATATCGCGTAATCGCGCAGCTTCAGCAGCAATTGCCGTTTTAGGTGCAAACATCGGGGCAACTTCTTGCCAGTCAACAATTCGATTGCCTGATCTAGAACTTAATAATCCACGTTTCGAAAGTCGAACTTTAGAAACTTGCCAAGTCGATGACCTGCCAGCATTGTGAACTAATGCGACATCGCTGATAACTTCGTCGCCGACGCGCTTGTCCAACACATCTTTGCCAAGAAGTTGTTCGCCTGCGCGAGTGCGAAACGGCGTGAGGTTAATATCCCACGACTTAAGTCGGACACCCGAGTTGTCAAGAGTTTCGACACGCGTCGCGCTGACAAAAATTCGGCGCCGCTGACTGGTGGCGACAAAACCCAAAACTTTAGGTGCTTCGGCACTGCGACCAGCAAC
>JAPKZT010000273.1 GCA_026393655.1 Actinomycetota bacterium
CCATCCGTAAAGTTGTGCGCGATGCCTGCGAACTTACGGAGCCTCCAGTTTGAACTAGCTCTAAAACCTCGGCTTCACTGATTTTTGCCGTGCGACGTAAAGCCTCATGAACTATCGCAACTTTGGTTGACATGTGCTCAGTAACGGCGAGATGCTGCCAACTACATCCGCCACAGCCAGCAGCAACAAATTTGCACGGCGCAGCGGCTCGATGCGGCGACGCATCTAAAATCTCAAGAGCTGAACCACGCGCAAAATCTTTTTTATTGGTCGTGATCTCAATACGAACTCGTTCACCCGTGATCGTTCCACCGACAAAAATAACCCGACCATCGGCAAGCCGGCCCATGCCGTCGCCACCCGCAACGATTCGTTCTATAGTTACATCTTCGTTACTCATGCCCTCGCACCCTAGGCTGTAAAACAAGATGAAACCGATTCAAATTGCGCCGTCGGTACTACCAGTTGATTTTTCGCGACTTGGTGATGCAATCTGCGAACTAGATCAAGCCGGCGTAGACCTAATCCAATGGGATGTAATGGACGGCCAGTTTGTGCCAAACCTAACGTTCGGCCCTGACATCATCGCATCGACGCGCTCGTTAACGAAACTTCCATTTGAAGCGCATCTGATGGTTCTGACACCTGAGGCAATGGCAAGTCGTTATGTCGAAGCCGGTTGCAGTCGTTTGATCGTGCACGCCGAAGCCTGCTCTGACTTGCGGCACACTCTCGAAACCATCAATGCGCTCGGTGCAACTTCGGCTGTCGCACTCAATCCAGAAACTGATGCCAGCGCAGTCGCCGACGTACTTGACCTTGTTGATTTAATTCTACGAAACTATCAATGCGCTCGGTGCAACTTCGGCTGTCGCACTCAATCCAGAAACTGATGCCAGCGCAGTCGCCGATGTACTTGACCTTGTTGATTTAATTTTAGTAATGACAGTTCGACCGGGTTTTGGCGGTCAAAAATATATTCAGACGATGGAGCCGAAAATTGGAAAGATTCGTGAGATGATTTCAAAAGCCAAACTTGACGACAAAGTTAATGTCGAAGTGGATGGGGGCATCAGCGTTGACACAGTTGGCGGCGCTGCAAAATCTGGCGCAAATGTTTTAGTTGCAGGTAGCGCACTATTTAAAGATCCAAAAGGCTTAACTCACGCCGTGCAACAAATTCGCGAAACCGCAACAAAGGCATTTAACTCGCGCTGAAAATATGCGAGCGAACTAACCCTCAAGATTTCTATTTTGTATTTCGGCAATAATTTCACTTAATTCTTTTACTCCAAATTCATTTGGTATTCCTGAAGCAAAAGCAGTTTCGTATGTCAGCGACGCTAATTTATCTGTCGGGGCAAGCTGCATCTTTGCACCAAACAAATGACTTCTCCACATAATGGTTCGAGGTCTACTCGGACCGAGTACCGTTCTCACAACTAAGTCCTTGTGAAATTCACTTACTTGCATGATTAGCTTCCAAACATCACCTTGATGCGACCATTTACTTGATCCGTGTACTCGAATTGCTTCTCTCTTAGATTCTGACTCATCTGAAATAGCGGAAATTTTATCGAATGGCACTGTGTCATCAAGCAAAACTACCCCCCAGTTGTTGAGGTGATTCACTGAGTGAACTAACTCTCGGTACGCCTGAGCAAACGTATGTTCTGCATCTATATAGATCATGTCAAACATTTTGTCTGAGCTAAGTTCGGCAAAAAAGTTGTCGGAAGGATTAACGAACACGGTCGTATTTCTTGGCAACTTAGTAATGTCAAATGCGGGATCAATATCAACTCCCCATTTCGTACCAGCAATTACACTTTGGAAAGTAGCGCCCTTAAAAATTCCTACTTCTA
>JAPKZT010000118.1 GCA_026393655.1 Actinomycetota bacterium
AATCTGGACCTAATGAAAGTGCATAACTCAGTACGCCACCACGTGGAAGTCTTTCGTCGGGTGGTGGCGACTGCGCACCGATCAATCCAATCGCTACATCATTATTGAAAGCATCTGGAGTCACCGCAAGTACTAGGCCGAGTTCAGCAGCCTTAGTTGTCGCATCGGCAAGGGTCAATCCAACTATCAGTGGCACAACTCGCAACGCTGGACCATTTGAAATTGTTAAGTTGATTACTGTTCCTTTAAGTACTTCATCACCAGCAACCAAAGACGGTTGTTTGGCAACGGACCACGAAATCACGCTGCCAACTGGAGTCGTTTCACTTGAGTCTTCGCTCGTTGAAACCACTAATCCTTGCGCAACGATTTTTTCAACCGCCACTTCTTTTGTTTGACCTGTGACATCAATCAGCACTCCGAGTGGTGGACCTTCTGAAACAACAAGAACGATTGTTTCACCTTCTTTTAAACTCACCCCAGTGGCTGGCTCGGTGCGGATCACATGACCGAACTCGACATCGTTAGTTCTTTCGGCTTGAACCAGCAGCTCCCAGCCGAACTCTGCGATTTTGTTTCGTGCCTGTGATTCAGCGAGGCCATTTAATTCTGGAATATCGTACGATGCTTTAGTTAGCGTTTGAAATGCAATTACTGAAACTGTCGTTATAGCTGCGACCGCTACCGCAATCCAAAGTCTCGTCAGCCTTCGGCGAACTTGGGGCGACTCGAGTTCGGTTTGTTCTTCTAAGCCGTCATCAATCCTTGGTTGATATTCAACAACTTGAATCTCCTGTGTTTTTCTTGCGGGCGTAATCGGATTAGGTCGTGTGATCACATCTTCAAAGCGCTTCGAAATAATTGTGTCAATTGGTTGCGGGCGCGGCATTTTGGAGGCGACTTGAGTTAACGCTTGACCAAATTCAAAAGCAGTTCCGCGTTCTTGAGCCACTGGGCGACCTGCACGTTCAATTGGCGCCGCAAGTGGTCCCATGTCTCCTGAAACTGGTAGTAATTTGTCAATTCGATTTGCCAATGTGATCGCAACTGATTCTGCAGCAAATGGAACTTCACCAGTCATTGTTTCAATCAAAGTAATTGCCAGTGAATAAACATCAGACTGTGCATCGGGTGCCGAACCTTGCCCGATTTCGGGTGCTGCGTAACGCGCTTGCTCAATACTCATTTTCGCCGCTGAAAAACTTTTCTTTACGCCAAGCCCAGTTAGTCGAATTCTCGCATTGTCATCAAAAATTAAGTTTGCTGGGCGCACATCACCGTGCACAAAACCATTTTTATGAGCATGATTTAATGCTCGACAAACATCAAGACCGACCATCAATGCCTGGGATGGCGATAACCGTCGCCCACGATCTAGATATTCGCGCAATGAACCTTGTCCAAAACGTTGGGTGACGTTAAACACAATGCGTACATCGTCAATTACCGCATCGCCCCAATCATCAATTGAAACTAGTGACGGGTGAGAAATTGAAAAAAGTTGTTGCATCGAAGACTTAAAAGACGCCATCGCAGAATTTTCATCAACAATGCCAGCTTCCCTGTCAAATAATGAACTAATCGTCATCAAACGCACCGCTACGGTTCTATGTTGATGGATATCCTGCGCCTCAAATACGGGAGCAGATGCAGTGCCTTCACTGCGTAATTTCTCGATACGGTATCGCCCGACAAGGACATGACCAATTACTGCATTTAATGAAACCACCGCTATTAAAACTACTGCCGATTTTCGCTTAACAATGTTTTATGAGAGTTTCTCGGCGAGAATAGAGATGTGACAATCAACTCTATGGATTCAGCACCAGCAAATGTCAAGAAACAGCGTCAAGCCTTTAATCTTCAACGCTTTATTACAAGCATTGGAGTTGCCGTCGGATTAGTAATGATTATTTTTGGCTTTCGAGTTTCGCAAACAGGTCGCGACGAGTCTGGCTTGCCTGATGCAATCGAACGGATGTCTCCGGCTAACGGTGATCGAGTACTGCGTCAATCACAAATCATTGTCGACTTTGTTGAAGGTTATGAATCAGTTTTGTTTATTGACGGTGTTGAACTTCCGACGACAAGACTTGATGAACTGACTTCATCTGGTCAGCAGGCGACACCTGGTGCACAAGTTGAGTTGCCGGCTACCGCAGTTTTTGATCCCGGCAATTTCATAATTAGTTTTCAGCCCCAAGTCGGTGCCGTAATTGAAGCTTTTGCCCAAGGTGAGCATGAAGGCAAAGTTAGATACTGGCGTGTCGAAGATGGTCGCGAGAAATCTCGCGTATACATCTGGAAATTTGACACGGATTAAAACTAAATCAGGAATTCTTAAACTGGAAGCTCGCCTGTCGCGAGCAACACCAAAAAACCTGCCGAGTCAATGATCGGAATTTTCAAAGATTCAGCTTTTGTAAGTTTGCTTGCACCGGGCTCATCACCAACTACGAGTGCAAATGTTTTCGCACTCACACTGCCCGGGCTCTTGCCGCCTCGACTAGTAATTGCATCCTGAGCACCTTCGCGGCTAAAACCTTCGACCGTTCCGGTCACGACTACTGCTTTGCCGACTAGATTCTGTGGCGCAGTGCTGACAATTACATTGCCAAATTCAACGCCAGCATTTCTGAACTTTTTAATGATTGCTTGGTGAGACTTATCTTTGAACCACTTGGTGATCGAGTTTGCAATTACATCACCTAGTCCGTCAATTTCACTTAACTGCTCAGATTTTGCGGCGATTATTGCGTCGAGTGAGCCGAACCGACGCGCGAGTGATTCTGATGCTGCGGGCCCCAAGTTCTTTATGCCGAGGCCAACAAGAAGTTTGTTAAGAGGTCTTGTCTTTGATTTATTGATTGCAGTCAATAAATTAGTGGCGCTTAGTTCGGCGAAACCATCAAGTTGAAGCAACTTTTCAATAGTAATCGAATACAAATCACCGATATCAGCGACAAAGTTTTTATCTGATAGCGCGAAAACTGTTTTTTCGCCGAGACCTTCGATATCCATTGCGCCACGCGATGCGAAATGAATAATCCGCTGATCACGCTGAAACGGGCAATCTGGTTCTATGCATCGAGTATCTGACTCGCCTTCAAGTTGCACAAATGTTGAGTTCAGATCGCATACACAAGTTGTTGGAAACTTCCATGGCTTTGAGTTTTTCGGACGCAACGCCAACACTGGACCGACCACTTCAGGGATCACATCTCCCGCTTTGCGCACAACCACTGTGTCACCAGGGCGAACATCTTTCAACTGCACCTGCTCACGGTTGTGCAGAGTCGCCATGCTCACGGTGCTGCCAGAAAGTACAACTGGCTCAAGTTCAGCAAACGGTGTTGCTCGCCCAGTACGACCAATTGAAACTGAAATATTTTTGAGGATCGTATTGCGCTCTTCTGGAGCGAACTTCACAGCAATCGCCCAGCGAGGGGCGCGAGCCGTGAAGCCCAGTTGTTCGCGTTGTGCGAGATCATCAAGTTTTACAACCACTCCATCTATTTCATAATCAAGTTTGTGGCGATTTGCTTCACACTTTTCGACAAACTCAACGACCTGAGTGAGTGAGTTGACAGTTCTGACTTCAGGATTTATCGGGAACCCAAGATCACGAAGATAATCAAAAGTTTCAGAGTGAGACGAAAAGTTTGGTGCGCCAACTACTTCACCGAGTTGGTATGCCCAATATGAAAGATCGCGAGTAGCCGTGATTGCTGAATTTTTTTGTCGCAGACTCCCAGCGCCAGCATTTCGCGGGTTGGCTGGCACTGTTTCAGGTTTTTTACCTTCGCTAATTCGCTTTTCATTCTCGGTTTGTTTCGCAACTCGTAGTTTTTCGAATGCAGCTATCGACATATAAACCTCGCCCCGAACTTCAAGAACACTTGGAATCTTTTTGCCAGATTTAGAGACGAGTTTTTTCGGAACAACACTTATCGTGAGAATATTTGCGGTTACATCTTCGCCGACTTTGCCATCTCCACGAGTCGCGGCCTGCACTAACGCGCCGTTTTCATAACGAATACTCAATGCCAAACCATCAATTTTGAGTTCGCAGACAAACTGCATCGCTACATTGCCCAAACCTTTGACTTGCCGTTCACCCCACGCTTGCAACTCTTTTGCATCCATCGCATTATCAAGACTCGTCATCGGCACGCGATGCGTAACCGGATCAAAAGTTGTAAAACCCGAACCGATAATTTGCGACGGAGATGACTCTTCAATCAATTCTGGATACTTGGCTTCAATTTCTTTAAGTTTGCGCAACAGTTCGTCAAACGCGGCGTCAGAAATCTCAGGACTATCTTGGCCGTGATACAACTCGTTGTGATGCGCAATTTGGGCACGCAGAATCATCACATTTTTTTTCAGATCTTTCGAAACGGTCACGACTAAAACTTTACTGATTGATTGTTCGCGCCTTAGCCTTATTGTGTGCCTGTGAAATCAATGCGAAATATACGACTCGAAGATGCAATGCACATGGTGTTGCGTGTCTTGCTTGGTTGCCTGCCGTTTATCGGTGCAGGAGTAGGTGGATTATTGGACGACAGGTCAGCCCCGGTTCAAATGACCGGAACCACTTTGGCGTGGGCCGTGTGGGGCACAGTTGTGATTGCGAGTTTCATCAGTCATCCAATAAGTTTGACTGTGTTGCGAATCGGCACACCGATGGTTGCTGGTTTCATGATCTTTGTCGCTCTCAACCAAGACACTTCTGTCGGGCAGATTATTAGTGCGGCAGTCAGTGTCGCGGTTTTGTTGCTCAGTTTCAGCGCTGATATTGGAAGCATCTATGTGCAAGCCAGTGCCTATGGAGATGAAAAACGGTTTGCTTTACGACCGCCAGTTGTGCTGATCGCACCGATTTTGCTTTCAGCACTTATCGCAGATTTATCAATCATTTCATTGCCCTTGCTTGTTGCAGCAAAAAGTTGGCCAGTTGCCATCGTCTCGCTAGTTGGTTTGTATATTTCAGCTAGATATTTTCTGCCGAGAATTCATTCGCTTTCGCGTCGGTGGCTAGTTTTTGTACCGGCCGGAGTAGTAATACACGACGAAATTGTCTTATCGATCAACTTGATGATTAGAAAACAGGAATTATCTCAGATTCAACTTGCACGCGACAATTCAGCGGCGGCGGACCTAAGCGCACTGACCTGGGGTGTGCCGCTTGAATTCTCATTCAATAAACCACTTGATGTTTCACTTACATCTATCGGAGCAAAGCATCTAAACACAGTTAGCGCAATTCACGCCCAATCTGTATTGGTTGCCACCTCTCGCCCTGGAGCTGTGCTCAGCGCTTACAAAACCAAAACTAATTAATTGGTTTTCACCAGTTCGAACCAGTTTTTACCTAAACAAAACTCGATCTGCGCTTTGTTGTAACGGCCTAGTGGCGCCTCAACAAGTTCAAAAACATGTGCATCATTCAACACATCATGCTGATACAGCCAATTTCTTTGTAAGTTTGTGCGCAGAAATCGAGCATTTGCTGTGCGACCATCTACCAAAATAATTGTTCCGGGTAACAAAAAGTGCTCAATCTTCAGTAGGTCACACGACATCGGCAGACGATCTGGATGTCGGGTCGAGATTCCTGAAATTTCACCTTTTGCGCTGTCTTGAGAAGGTGCATCAAGATAAATAAAGTCGGGACAAATATTTGGGAGATTTGAATACTCAGTACATATTCGACCACCAAAAGTAGTCATCAAAACTTCTGATTTAGTGAACTTGACGCACGATTTCAAATTTTTAGGCAATATGCTCCTAGTGATTTTGATATATTTCGCCATGTCATCAACAGAGTGAACCTCAAATGGGTTACTCCTTCGCAAATTAGAGGCCACGAAATCTCCAAACTCTTGTTGATTTTTTTGTATTGCATCTGCAAAAATAACTGTGGAGTAACCGCAACCAAATTCAAGGACTGTAGTCACTTTTCGAGAACGAACGATTTTGTGAAGTCTCACTAAGTCATCCCATTCTGGAGACTTTGGCGCAACCACTTTCGGATCAACAGATTCATAGATACTTTTCTCAACTGGCATGATTTCGGAGTTCAGCAATAAATCTAATTTGTGATCTTTTACGTAGTCGATCACTTCAGGGGTTATCTCACTCATCATAAAGAATCTCCAATTGTGGGGTTGGACGCGTCGGCGATACCGCCGCCGATGACGAATGAATTTGTTGCGTCGTAACATACAACACTTTGACCAGGTGCGATTCGGCGCTGTGCGACTTCAAATTCTAAAACAAGTGGGCTCAAACTTTGCACGAGTGCTGGCAGTGCCGCCCCATGAGCGCTGCACTGAACAAGTACCGTGCTGCCAAGCGCCGGTGCTTCGTCCGCCCACATCACATTTCTGACTGCAAGACCCGAGCGAAGTAACTGATCTTCGCTACCAATCACCACGCGGGCGTTTGGTGTGTCGACATCAATAACAAACTGTTTTGGTCCACCGCCTGGCAGACCTAAACCTTTACGTTGACCAATAGTCACAAGTTCTAGCGCGTCAACTGCGCCTGCTTGTACGCCATCTTGGTTAACAACAGTTGCCTTGCGAAATTCAATTCGATGACCTAAAAATGTTTCGCGCCCACCAGTTCGCGAGATGAAACAAACATCTTGGCTGTCTGGTTTTGTTGCCGTGCGCAGACCTAGCGCAACCGCTCGGTCACGAACTTGTGCCTTGGTTAAATGCCCAACAGGAAACATAGTAAACGCGAGTTCGGTTTGGTCGAGCATGTAAACGACATAACTTTGATCCTTTAATTCGTCATGCCCGCGAGTCAGGTGGTACACGTTCTCTGCGTCGCGGGTGATCTGCGCGTGGTGACCCGTTGCTACGGCTTCAAAGCCCAGAATTCGCGCTCGCTCACTGAGACGATCAAACTTTAAATGTCTGTTGCACTCAATACATGGATTTGGAGTGATGCCGTCAACATGTGCCTGCACATATGGCGCAACTACATGTTTGTTGAAATCTTCAGAGAAGTTAAATACCAAGTGATCAATGCCGAGTTGCTGAGCAACCCGACGGGCATCATCAACATCTGACACTGAACAACAGCCGGTGTCACTCTCGCCACCCCATAGGCGCATTGTGACACCAACTACTTGATGACCTTGATCAATGAGTTCTGCTGCAGCCACCGATGAGTCAACTCCACCAGACATTGCTACTAAAACTTTCATTTGATTGCCGATACTCTGGTCGCTGTTTTGTTTCGTCGCAACTGATGAACTGCCGCAATTAGCGCAGATGAAGCACGATCAATGTCTTGCTCAGATGTTGTGTGGCCAAGGCTCATGCGCAATGAGCCCGATATAAATCGCTGATCAACACCCATCGCCAACAAAACATGAGAGGGTTCCATTGCTCCACTGGCACAGGCGCTCGCAGCAGACGCACAGATCATTGCCTCATCCAACAGAAATAAAATTGACTCACTTTCGCAACCAGAAATACACAAATGTGCAATACCCGGAACTCGACTGTCGCGTGCGACGGTCTCAATTACATCGTCGAGTTCGCTGGTTACCGCATCTACGAGTGCATCACGCAATTTTGTGACTCGCGAAATTTCTGCGTCGCGAGTTGAATCTGTTTCGCACAACGCGGCCGCAGTAGCCATGATTCCACCAACATTGTGTGTTCCGCTTCGACGATCACGTTCTTGTCCACCGCCAACAATCAGTGGATCAATTTCAAGACCGATTCGCTGCATTGTGACTCCCATGCCTTTTGGACCACCAAATTTATGCGCAGACACAGTCAACACGTCAACCAGTTTCGAAATCTCACGCAAATCTTGCCAACATGTCGCCTGCACTGCATCGGTGTGCAATATCGCACCTGGCGCATTGGCTCGAACAACTTTTGCAACTTGTCTTAGCGGTGAGATGCTCCCAACTTCATTGTTGACTGCCATCACTGAAACAACATTTACGCGGCCAGCGTTCTGAGGATCTTGCAACACTCTCTCGAGTTCGGCGACATTAATCGCACCAGTTGAGTCAACTGCGACAACTTGGCCATTTAGATTTTCAACGCAATGCAGCACGGCATGATGCTCGGCTGCAGAACACACAGCGACGCCACCGCGACGCCGCGCTGCGCCGAAAATAGTTGCGTTGTCGCCTTCAGTTCCTCCGCTAGTGAAAATTATTTCGCCTGCTTTGCAGCCAATTGCTTCGGCGACGTCATCGCGGGCCTCATCAATCGCCTTGCGGGCAATCCTTGCAAAACGATGTGAACCAGAAGGATTTGCGTACATGCCGCTCAGGTATGGCGCCATTGCCGCGACTGCCTGCGCGCGCATCGGGGTGCTCGCAGCATGATCTAGGTAAACAAAATCGAGACTCATTGGAAATTCAATTTTTTATCGGTAGTTAAATTAGCGGTAGCAAGAATTTCACTTATCAATTTTCCGGAATTACCGGAGCCGTAAAGCGAGCTTGAAGAATACCTACCATGCTTGACTTGTTGAAGTATTGACGATTCTATTTCTGCTTGCTCATATCCTGAATGAACTACATTTTCTGCGCACTCTCTGCCGAGTTGCCTTGTGCCAATATTGACAACTGGTACGCCAAGAAAACTTGATTCACGTATTCCGACGCTTGAGTTTCCGATAAGTACAGAACAATTATTAATCAGCACTAAGAAATCTTCAGGCGACATATTTTTGAAGAAATGAATATTGGTTGAGTCGGATATTTCTCTAAAACGACGAATCTCTTTTGAAGTCGCGTCCGCACCTGCATCAACATTTGGCCAAAACCACATAGTCGGTATGCTAAGTCGGCTAACTACTTTTAAAATATTTTCTACGTGGGTGCGAGCAAGACTGGTCTCAGACGTCACCGGGTGTTGCATGACCACTAAATATTTTCCGGTTAACTCAATTTCTTTGCCAACTCCGCCATATTTGTTAAAAGGAGAAAAGTCAATTGGCCTGCGATTAATTACACTTTTCGCAATGTCAATGGATGGACACTCTGCAAGAAAAACACTTTGCGGGTTCTCACCCATTGCAATGACATTACTTTTCGAAGCAGCCGTGCAAACAAGATGGAGATCTGCGAGCTTCGTAATCGCATGTCGCACTTTCTCATCAATGTTCCCCGTGATTTCACCACCTTGAATATGTGCAAGCGGAATACGCATATAACTCGCAGCGATCGCTGTGGTGATCGTTTCGTATCTATCAGCAATCGTCACGACCACATCTGGATTAAGTCTTTGCAGCACTGAACCAATCTCAATTAGTCCAAGTCCAGTGGTTTGAACCATCTGCAACGAAGTATCACCTTCGACCAAACTTGAAACTTCAGCGCTAATCGTGAAACCTTCGGCTCTGATTACATCTGAGACCCGCCCAGCTCGCTCTACTAATGCCGATGCAGTCGTCACTATTTGTAATTCAACATCATCCCGATTAGCCAAATGCGCCAGAACAGTCTTGACTCGGCTGTAGCTAGCGCGAGCGGTAATTACCACGCATACTTTTCTCACTTAGTAGCCTCACTGGTATTTTCTTCTGTAATAAGGTCGTCTCTTAAAACTGGTCTTACAACTCTACGGTTAATTAATGACCCGATATCTTTCCATGACAGTCCCCCACCTGGCTTTTTATATACCAAATCACCTATTTGAATGAGATGTCCAACTTCCAAGTTGCTGTTAGCCACAACACTTCGTCCAAATATTCGCCTCATCTCTTCTGCAGAAGCAGATAGGAGCGTTTTATCTGCAGGGTTTCTAATCGCTGCGTCTATAAATTTGACTCCATCAACAAGCGTCTTCAACTCTTCAGGAGTAATTGATGATGGAGAATCAACCCCTTTTGAGTCTCGAGAGGATGTGATGTGAACTTCAATTACAGCTGCACCAAGAGTTTTGGCCGCAAGACTCGGGAATATTGTTCCGGAATGATCAGAGATTCCAACGCGACATCCCCACTTTTTTTTGAATTCTGTGATCAAGTTCAAGCCAGTTAATTCTGGCGGACATGGATATTCGGAAGTGCATTGCAAAACAGTTAAATCAATATCTGACTCAAGAATTAAATTAACAACTTCGTCAATCTCGTCTAATTTACTTAAACCTGTTGAAAGTATTATTGGCTTCTTTGTCTTAATCATCGCTTGCACCAACGGGGTATTAGAAACTTCGCCACTTGCAAGTTTCCAGACCTCAACTCCAAGACGGTCAAGTAAATTTAACGCTTCTATTGAGAAGGGTGAGCTCATAAATGCGAGTCCACGG
>JAPKZT010000040.1 GCA_026393655.1 Actinomycetota bacterium
AGTTGGTCGTGACAATGTTTGTTAAGTGCACGTAACTTTGGTGCCGTTCATCGGGCCGAGCGGCGAGCAAAAAACGAAACCAACGCAACACAGCGTTACCGAACTTCGCAGTCGCGGAATTCAACCAGATGTGATTGTGTGTCGAAGTGATGAGCCACTGAGTGATTCTTTGAGGCGAAAAATTTCGAGCCAATGCGACGTTGACAATCGAGCCGTGATCAATGCTGTTGATGTCAAAAATATTTACGAGTTACCGCTGATCTTTCATGACGAGGGATTAGACACGGTCATCTGCGATGTGTTGCGAATTGATTCACCGATTGATTTGACGCCGTGGCGCGATCTCGTAAATCGCATCGAAGCTTCAGTATCACCAGTTCGAATCGGCTTGATCGGTAAATATGTTGATTTACATGATGCTTATCTTTCAGTAATTGAAAGTCTCAAGCACGCCGGTTTTCATCATGGGGCACAGATCGAAGTCGTTTGGATTCAGGCCGAAGATGTTGAAGGATTATTGGCCGACGAACGAATGAGTTCGCTAGACGGCATCGTGATTCCGGGTGGTTTTGGCCCTCGCGGAATCGAAGGCAAGATTCGTGCCGCTGAGTTCGCGCGCGAAAACAATGTGCCGTGTCTAGGTTTGTGTCTCGGCATGCAAGTGATGACAGTTGAGTTCGCCCGTAATGTGCTTGGTTTAGCAGATGCCAATTCGACCGAGTTCAATGCTGCAACTCCGCATCCGGTAATCGATTTGATGATTGATCAGCGCGAAGTAACAAACAAGGGTGGCACGATGCGCCTCGGCGCTTACTATGCAGTTTTGTCGCCTGGCAGCAAAGTTGCGAAGGCCTACGGCGAGCCAGTTGTGAGTGAGCGCCATCGTCACCGTTATGAGTTCAATTCGAACTATCGCGCGCGTATTGAGGCTGCAGGTCTTTTATGCAGTGGTACTTCACCAGATAAAACACTTGTTGAGTTTGTTGAACTTGAGAATCATCCGTTTTGGGTCGGCACTCAAGCGCACCCAGAATTTAAAAGTCGCCCAGATCGCCCGCACCCGTTGTTTCGTGAGTTGATTGGTGCGGCGCTTAAATATCGAACGCAGCGTCTTGCAAATCTTGCACAGAGTGCAGTTGGCGCAGCAGTTGTACAAGATTCTCAAAAATCTGTAGCGCGCTGAATCACTGCTCGCATTCTTAAATGAAAAAAGAATTTAGTTGCGCTAGCGAAAAGTTGGTACATGAGTGGGCTGTGTGGTCGCTTGTGCAAGGCAAGTTCATTGACCCGAACGGTGAAGAGTTTGTAAGAACCTTTGTTCGTTCGCCTGGTGCCGTTGGAGTAGTTGCTCTCGTTGGCGAAAAAGGCTCGCGCAAAGTTGTACTTGTTCGCAAGTACCGACCACCACTAGGCATAACCACGCTCGAGATACCTGCCGGTATGCGTGACCTAGAGGGCGAAGCACCAGAGCTCACCGCTCGTCGAGAATTAGAAGAAGAAGCAGGGTTGATCGCTGGCTCAATGATTAATCTCGGTCGGCACATTGCCGCACCAGGTATAAGTAATTCTTCAGTTGATCTATTTCTTGCCACAGATTTGAAAGAAACGAAGACAGACCGTCATGGCCCAGAAGAAGAATTTATGACGATCGAACTTATTGAATTCGAAAAATGCATGGCGATGATTAAAAGTGGCGAAATCGTAGATGGCAAGACTGTGATTGGTCTGTTGCAAGTCGCACTTCTCGCTGACACTTATATTTGAAGCATGGCGTCTGATCCGCTCGACACGTTTATGACGTGGATGCGAGTTGAGCAGGGGAGATCTCGCAATACTTTAAGTGCATATAAATTAGATTTAACTAGCTACGTGGCTTGGCTTACGACACAGAACACGACGATTCTTACAGTGACTGTTCAACATCTTGAGCGATTTGTTGGCTATCTTCGATCGACAGGTCGGGCACCAAAATCAATTGCTCGGCAATTCGCGGCGGTTCGAATGTTTCATCGTTATTTGACTCAAGAAGAAATCAGAACTGATAATCCGGCAGCATTAGTTGACGGCGTAAAGGTTCCTAGTAGTTTGCCCAAGGCGCTTGCCGAAGAAGATGTTGCAAGACTTTTGAGTAGCGTGACTGGCGTTGACTCATTTGCAAGGCGTGATCGCGCGTTGCTTGAATTTTTTTATGCGACTGGAGCGCGAGTCGCAGAAGTTTGTGGCTTATCTATGAGCGACATTGACATGCAAGATTCGCTCGTGCGTTTATTTGGTAAAGGTTCAAAAGAAAGAATCGTGCCTTTTGGTCGACTTTGCCATGAGGCTCTAACTGATTATTTCGACTTGGGTGGGCGACCGACACTTGCACCCGAACAGTGGGCGACACGTAAAGATCAAGACGCAGTTTTTCTGGGTGTACATGGAACAAGACTCTCGCGCCAGGCGGCATACAACATCGTTCGGAAATATGGCGAAATCGCGAAAATTAAAGATCTATCGCCGCACGCGTTGCGCCACTCATGTGCGACACACATGTTGGTTCATGGTGCAGATTTGCGGGTGGTGCAAGAACTTTTAGGTCATGCATCTGTTAGCACTACTCAGATCTATACAAAAGTTGAGAACGAAATTCTTTATCAGATGTATCGAGAGGCGCACCCGCGTGCGCGAATAAGCCGTTGAAATATTTCAGGCACTTAGTTTCACGATTTTTTGGCGCTATCTCTGGTGCGCAGCCGTCGCTTGAAGATGTAACAGAAGTTGAGTCGTTACTACTTGACAGTGAGTTTCTACTTTGGCGAAAACTGCCAACGATGGATCAACGCCACAGCATCGCTGTTTTGCGTCGTTTTCTTAGTTTGCGTCCGGGCGCAACTCGGCCAGAAATGCGCGCAGCGTTGTTGCATGACATCGGAAAGATTCAATCAAATCTTGGTGTTCTCGGCCGTGTAGTAGCAACTTTGGTCGGGCGCAGAGGAGAGCGATTTACGGCTTATCACGATCATGAAATAATTGGTAGTGAGATGTTGCAAAACATCGACAGCGATCTCGTCACAATTCGATTAGTTGCCGGTTCAGATCAATCAGATATTGCAGGGGCATTGTTAGATTTGCGCGTGGCTGACAACACTTAAAACCCTGAGCGGTTTTTATAAATTGCTTAACTTATTCGGCTGAGAGAAATCCAATTGCCTTTTGCGCTCGGCTGAGAGTCTTGCTGGCAACTTCTTTTGCGCGACCGTTACCTTTGTGAAGCAAGCGCATTAATTCGCCTTGATCGTTTAGCAGTTCAAAATAGCGAGCCTGAATTGGCTCAAGCATTGCGATCACTGCTTGTGCGCTGGCTGCTTTCAGGTCTCCGTATCTCGTATATGTCTCTGCCGCTTTTTGAGGTGTCGTGCCAGTTGCGGCTGCCAAAATTTCAAGAAGATTTGAGACGCCAGGTTTTCGCTCGCGGTCAAAAACTACTTCGGTTTCGCTATCGGTCACTGCACGCTTAAATTTCTTTTCAATCTTTGCGGGGTCGTCTAATAAATAAATCACGCCTGTATCTTCGTCACCAGACTTAGACATCTTTGATGTCGGATTGAGTAAATCCATAATCCGTGCACCACTTGGTGGTGTTACAGATTTTGGAATCACAAAAGTTTCACCAAAGCGGTGATTAAATCGCATCGCGATATCGCGAGTGATTTCAATGTGTTGACGTTGATCATCACCGACAGGCACTTCGTTGGCATCGTAAAGCAAAATATCTGCGGCCTGTAGCGCAGGGTATGTGAATAACCCGGCTGAAACGAATTCGGCCTCGCGCTTGGCCGACTTGTCTTTGAACTGCGTCATTCTGCTCAGTTCGCCGAATGAAACAGTGCACTCCATAATCCACCCGAGTTGGCTGTGTTCTGGCACATGACTTTGAACGAACACTGTGGCGACATCTGGGTCCAGTCCGACTGCGAATAAAACCGCTGCAAGTTGCAGAGTATTTCTGCCAATTACGCCTGGCTCTTCGGTGACCGTAAGGGCGTGCAAATCGACTATCCCATGAAACACATCGGCCTTATGTTGGCCTGAAACCCAGTTTCTAAGAGCGCCCAAATAGTTGCCGAGGTGCACCTCGCCAGTGGGCTGGATACATGAAAGCACTCTTGTCACACAACAACCTTAGTAGTCGCCAATGATTGGGTAAGGGAGGTAATCTCGCAGTGATGAAATATGCAGTTTCGACCCCGACATTCGATGGGCCATTTGATTTATTGCTGCACCTAATCCTTAGGCAAGAAGTTGATATTCACGAAGTTTCACTTTCGAATATCGTCACGGCATATCTCGAAGAAGTTTCGCGGATGCCAACTGTGGATTTAGATTTGGCTACTGAGTTTTTGTTGATCGCCGCAACGTTGATTGAGTTGAAGACGCGTCGTTTGTTGCCAGGCAAAGACGACGGCGATTTAGACGAAGAACTTGCCCTTTGGGAAGAACGAGATCTGTTGTTGGCACGTCTATTAGATTGCAAAACTTTTAAAGATGTCGCGTCGGTGTTTAGTGATTTAGTAAGTCGTGCCGATTTAAGTTTTCCGAGGATGGCTGGCCCTGAAGAACGCTTCGCTTCGCTGATGCCCGATCTTTTAGAAGGTGTAAGCCCACTGCGGTTGCAACGCGCTTATTTGCGTGCGGCTGCACAAAAACCGCCAAAGGTGATTGGTCTAGAGCATGTTGCGCCAATTCGTGCCAGTGTTGCCGATGCACTGATCACGGTGTCAGAACAACTTCGTCTTGATGGTCGCTCAACGTTTCGAAAACTAGTTGCAGGTATCGCAGACCGAATAGAAATAGTCGTTATGTTTCTTGCGATTCTTGAGTTGTTCAAACAAGGTCGTGTTGATCTTGATCAAGTTGAACGCTTCGGCGAAATTGAAGTGATCTGGCTGGGCATTGACGACGACAAACTCGCAATAGACAACTACGAAGGATGATTTCTAATAATGACTGACAATGAAAGTACTTTAGACCCAGAAATTGTGCGTGCGCTTGAAGCAATACTTCTTGTGGCAATGGAGCCTGTCGCCCCGGCGCTACTTGCGCAGCTACTCGAAATCTCACAAACTTTGGTTGAAGAACTTTGCGAGCGTCTTGCTGCGACTTACGAGGCTGCTGGGCACGGCTTTCAACTCGTCAAAGTTGCGGGCGGTTTTCGTTTTCAATCGCATCCAGATCTTGCTCCATATGTTGAGCGGTTCGTGCTTGACGGTCAACAATCTCGAGTGTCATCGGCGGCGCTTGAGACGCTGGCGATCATCGCATACAAACAACCATTATCGCGTTCGCAGATTGCCGCAATTCGTGGCGTAGACCCCGAAGCAGTAATGCGCACATTGCAAGCGCGAGGTTACATCACTGAAGTTGAGCGCGACGATGGGCCAGGCCAAGCAGTGATGTTTGGTACCACGCCGTTGTTTTTAGAGCGACTTGGTATCGCATCGATTGACCATTTGCCATCAATCGCCGATTTCATTCCGGATGCAAGTGTTGTTGAAGCACTTGAACAAGGCTTGCGCATCACGACTGATGATGTGCCAGCGCCAGAAGCCTAGAGACGTGGCACACGACGAATTTAGTGAATTCGAAAACAATGATGGCGAGCGACTTCAAAAAGTTTTAGCTAAAACCGGTTGGGGTTCGCGCAGAGAATGCGAAATCTTGATTGACGAAGGGCGAGTGCGTGTCAACGGTGAGGTCGCAATTCTTGGTCGGCGAGTTGATGTTGAATCTGACAAGGTCGAAGTTGATGGCATCACAATCGGCGTTTCTCCCGGTCTCGTCTATTACTTACTGAATAAACCAGTCGATGTAATCACGACAGCTAAAGATACGCACGGTCGGGCCACGGTGATAGAACTAGTGCCGCTTGAACCTCGGGTGTTTCCAGTTGGTCGACTTGACGCTGAAACTGAAGGCTTAATTCTGATGACCAACGATGGCGATCTCGGTCATCGATTGACGCATCCAAGTTTTGGTATCGAAAAAGAATATTTGGCACATGTGCGATCGTCACAAAATGGTGTGAGCGAATCTGCGCTAAGAAAACTTCGCGACGGGGTAGAGCTAGATGACGGGTTCACAGAGCCAGCGCAAGTTGGTCAGCTTCAACCTGGTGTACTGCGAATAATTATTCATGAGGGTCGCAATCGACAAATTCGCAGAATGTGTGAGGCTGTAGGTCACCCTGTAGAGCGACTCGTGCGAGTGCGTATCGGCCCGTTGATTGATCG
>JAPKZT010000027.1 GCA_026393655.1 Actinomycetota bacterium
GCCCAGTCGTCTGGTAAAAATCTTACGAAGCTAGTGTCCCTGCAAAAACCACGGTTGAGAAATTCAATTGCAAGCAGGTTGTCAATACTTTCAAACTCAGTAAGGCAGAGTTAATCACCTGTGCGATTTGGTATTTTGAGTATGGAACCCTCTAATGCATTTGCAATCGCCAGACTGGGCAAGGCAAGGGCATTCATTTGTTCAATTGAGAGACGACCTGAAAGCGCTCGCATCTTTTGAAACTCAGAAATTTCAAGCACTTGTATCTGCTCAATGAATTCATCCGAATATTGATCATGAGAAAGTAACCATGCGTATGCAACATTCACTGCAAGTGAGTCTTGTGCACCAGGTTTGCCGAGTGCTTCACGTAAATCATGTTCGTGAGTAACTGCATCCATTACGAACTGAGAATTTCCTGGCGAAGGAATATTTGGTAGAACGCCATCAAATTTTGACTTCTGATTAATCAGAATTTCTCTGAGTTGGGCGATCGAATCAGATTTGTGTCGGTCAACTTGTGCTTGTGTCCATGGTTCTGTTGTCACACCGGACATCCGACTTTCCAAAATATCTTCTGGAACACCAACAATATGGCTTACCAAATTACGCACATTCCAAGCCGGACAGGCTGGAACCAATTTCTCGCCATCGTTTTGATCTAAATCTGCGAGTAAACCGATTACTCGATCACGCAACTGTAGATATGCCAGACATACTTCGTCGTCTGGTCGAAGCTCCGCCCTCATTTTGCTTGATTACGAAGCTAGCGTCCCGGCAAAAACTTGCCATGCGAGCAACGATTTCGCAACGAGACTGAGCACGATGTAAGCACGTTCGCCGCGCAAATAATTGGACCATTTGCCCTTCGCTTTGTATTGCTTGTATTGCACAATTGCAAAACAATTAAACATCAAAAACAGCGAGATCACGATGCCGTATACGAACCCTGGCGGTGAGGCTTCTGCAGGACCTTTTGGTGAAATCAAGTTAATCACTGCTGCAATCCACGGGATGCTTCCAGCGATGCAACCAAACCAAAACGGCAATAAGTCGCCATCACCTGGAGTCGTATATTTCTCTTGCAACCAGCCGAACAAAATCATGCAAACATTAACCCCGAAAATGCCCAGCAATGCGATGTAGTCAGCAGTGCCATTGAGTTGCATAATCACAATGATCATGATTGATGACGACAGAGAATATTCAACCCAGCGAAAAACGTTGATGTGCTTCTTTAGACCAGCCGAGTATTTCGTAAACATTGCTGGCGAACTAATAAAAAAATGAAAGAAAGCTGATAGCGCCAAAAACGCTGCAACCATGTAACTGATATTTAGATTAAAAAAGTTAATTGGATCAGAAAAATTGCCAGTGCCTGGTGCTTCCGTGAGATAAATCGCATTCACTGGCAGTTTCGCATCGTTGGCTAAAAACAAGATGCCAAGCAATGACACCAAGTGCAACGCACCTGCAATCAAGTTCAAGCGTTTTAGTTTGCCAATTTCAGTATCTATTGTCATGTGCACTCCGACCTTTGTAGTTTTTGCAATTTGCGACTAAAAACTACTACAGGCGGTTAACTTGTTTTCGCTACTTGTCGCAATAATTCTGAACTTGGTTTAATGGTGCGA
>JAPKZT010000305.1 GCA_026393655.1 Actinomycetota bacterium
ACTTTACCACAGCGAATTGGGCTGGTGTTTTTGTTTTTATTATTTTGTGAAGATTTGTAGGCGCTGTTGACTTCGACGCACCTCGCGATTTGAGCCGATCTCGCAAGCCAAAGTTGTACCGCGAGCAACTTCTAAGACTCGTTCGACGGTCGCGGCATCTGGTGGGTAAATCTCGGTAAGCCATTGCCTAATTGCGCGACGCGCCAAAGCAACCGGGGCAACAGCAAGAAGTTTTGCGTCGGTTACGTCAATCTTTTTGGCCAAGTCGTCAAGCAGCATTGAATCTTCTCGAAATAAGTCGGCTTGTCGATCAAGTATTGCTGTCACATCACGTTGCGCAATTGCATCCATCAGCGGGATTAATTCATGACGAATTCGATTACGTTGAAATTTCGGATCCGTGTTTGATGGATCTTCAACGACTTCAATTTTGAGTTCACGACACAGCTGATGAGTTTGAGTTCTGCGGAGCGCCAAGATTGGGTGCCGCTGACTGCGTTGCATTCCGGACAATCCAGACAATCCGGCACCGCGCAATAAATTAATCAGAACTGTTTCAGCTTGGTCATCGGCTGTGTGTCCAGTCATTACATCGTGCGGCATTACCTCGTATCTGGTGTTTCGCGCGCGAGCTTCAAGATTGGAGCCCGGCTCAACCCGTATTGTTTTTGAAATAAAATTTGCGCCAAGACTTTTTGCAAGATTTTCTACAACTTGAGATTCGTTTTCTGAGCCAATTCTTAGAGCGTGGTCAACGTGAATTGCGGTTACCTCAGATGCTGAGGCAACGGCAAGAATTAGCAACGCCATGCTGTCGGGGCCACCCGACACGGCACATGAGATTTTTGTACCCGCTAGCGGAAAGTCGCACTTGGCAAGTAATTCAACAACTAGAGGATGCTTTTTTAGTTGAACAAGTAGGGCGGTCATCGGCCCAATTAAGTTATTTTTGTGCTTGTCGTTGTCGACGGTTTGGATACTTCAGCGCTGTTACTTGGCTGATGTAACCCACGACGACGCTAATAACTGCACCGATGCCAGCGATCAACAGACCTGCCCCTAACCACCAGTGCCATACAACTGCAGAAATCATTGAGGTAATGTTAGCGATTAATTGATTGACAAACCAATCAACTGCCAAGTTCTTTCGTGTGTTCTGGCGCTGAAAGCCGACGCGGGGCCGACTCAATATTTGAAATTTCCGTGAGTTCAGACGAAGTCACACCGACATCTTTGAATTTACGAAGTGTTGACAACATTCGACCTTCAATTGAGCCGACCATTTTGTTGTAGGCACTGATTGCAGATTCAAGACCGCGCCCAGTTTTTTCGACACTTTCGAGCACGATGTCGACGCGCTCATATAGTTCGCGACCGATAGCAGCGATTTTCTCGGCATTTTCGGCGATCTGAAATGCCTGCCACCCTTTAGCAACAGCAAGCAAAAGTGCCAACAAATTTACAGGTGAAGCGATTAAGACTCGACTGCGCATCGCAACTTCGAGCAAGCTTGCGTCGGCGCGGAGCGCGTCAGCCAAAAATGATTCACCCGGGATAAACATGATCGTGTATTCAGGCGTGCGATCGAACTGTTGAAAATATTTCTTATCAGCCAATACTTTGGCATGACCCGCGAGCGCTTTGGCGTGTTCATTGAGTAGTTGTTGGTGCAATGTCGCGTCCGATGTTTCTTGTGCCCTGAGATACGCATCAAGTGGAGTCTTTGAGTCAATTACGACACAGCCGTCGTTCGGCAATTTAATTACCGCGTCTGGGCGTTGGGTTTTGTCATTGCTGGTGACGGTTGTTTGCTCGAGAAAATCGCAATACGGCAACATGCCTGCGAGTTCAATTACATTGCGTAATTGTTGTTCGCCCCATGCACCACGAGCGCTCGACGATTTAAGTGCTGATTGAAGTGCCGAAGTCGTTTGGTTTAGCGAATCAATTTGCTTGCTGATCGTTTGGGTTACACCAACTGTGTTCGTGTAGTTCGATTGCAGTGCAGTTACTGCATTACGAAGTTCGTTCATTTGTATCGCAACCGGGTCTAGAAGACTTTTTGTTTCGGTTGTCAAAGTTTGTGTGCGTGCTTGATATGTGCGATCAATCTGAGAGTTGACATTTTCGAGTGCTTGTTGCGTAGCTTTACCAACTTGTGCGTCTACGGCTGTGCGCACTGCATCAACTAAGGCAGCCTGATCAAAATTTTGTGGGCTTATAGGTAGCAAAGTTGATTTATTGGCTTGGCGCATCACCATCACAGCGAGGGCTAAAACTACAATTACTAGTAATCCGATAACTATTTCCATCCTCACAGTGTGGCACGGGGGTGTAGTTAGTATTAGCCGTATGTCAAGATCTGAAATTATCGATAGCCCCACTGGTTTTGTTGCCGAGCACATAAAAACTTATGTTGAAAGCAACGGAACTGAAGGTCACATTTGGCGTGGAGTGCCGACACTTTTACTGACAACACTCGGTCGCAGGTCAGGCGTTGGTCGCAGGACGGCATTAATTTATGGCCGAGATGGTGACGACTATGTAATCGTGGCTTCAAAAGGTGGCAGCCCAACAAATCCGCTTTGGTATGAAAATCTTGTTTTGGTGCCCGAAGTAACCGTGCAAGTTGGTGCAGAAATTTTTACTTGCACTGCTGCAACTTATGGCGAAGACGACAAAAATCTTGCACACCGTCAGAAAATATGGGATGTAATGGTCGCAATTTGGCCAGATTTCGCGAACTACCAAGTGAAGACTGATCGTCGAATACCACTCGTTAAATTAACTCGCAAAACTAACTCGTAAAAACTAACTAGCTGTTTTGCCGGCTTTGAAATAGACGGCCAAAACTAAAAGCGGTGCGTAAGAGATTGCAACGCCAACGATTGGCATAATTCGTTGATCAACAACCAGCCAAGCAATTGGTGCGAGCCAAAAAATATTTACTGCGGCGATTGATAACGAGACTTTTAGGTGTCGGTCGGCGCTGTTTGCTAAGTGTTGAAATGCATGCGATCTATGGGCTTCTGAGATTTGTTGTTTATTAATTAAGCGGCGAATTAATGTCACAGTTGCATCCACTATGAAAACTCCGAGCAAAATGATCGTTGCCCAAGTTATGAGTGGTTGTGTTTTTGCGATGACCAGCGCGATTACGCCAATCGTAAAGCCAATGAAACCACTGCCAATATCACCGAGAAAAATTTTTGCTGGTGGCCAATTGAAATACAAAAAACCGACGACGGCTCCGCACAAAAGTGCAGGAACCTGCCACAATTCGGTTTCAGATTTGTTAATTAAAAAAAACACCAAGACGAGACAGCTAGTCAAAGCCTCGACTCCAGTTATTGAATCAATGCCATCCATGAAGTTGAAAAGATTTAACATCCAGACGAGAAACAGAACTGCAATTATGTTGCCAACGAATCCGATATCAATAGTCTCGGAAAATAATGTCATTGGCGGCAAACCGCCCAAAATATAAACTGCGATTACAGCGGCGACAAAGTGGCCAATTAGTCGTAAGCGCGCAGCAGTCACACGACCGAGATCGTCTAGATAGCCAATTATTGCCACAAGCGACCCCGGCACAACAATTGCATAAAAAGATTCTCTGTCTATATCACGCCGAATTAGAAGTGCAAGCAAACCAAATATGAACGCGGCAGCTACCGCGATGCCACCTCCGCGCGGAGTCGGATTTTTGTGCGAACTTCGGTCATTAGGAATATCAAACTTTTTGCGTTTGATTGCGTTTCTGCGCACGAAGTGAGTTACTCCAAAACTTATTGTGATTGTCGCACTGACAATAAGAAAAATCATTTGGGCTTGGAATTAAACCATGTGACTGTTTGCTCAAGTTCTTGTTTCACTGTGAAAGGAGGTGACCAGTTCAGTAACTCGCAAGTCTGTGAGATATCTAACTGAAACGAACCACAAAGTTGTTCGTATATTCGAGGCTTGCCAATAATTTGACTGGCAAGTCGCAAAGCTGGTCGTGGAAACGACACCAGACGAGACTTCTTGCCCATTACTTCAGCCAAAATCTGGAGTAACTCAGTTGTTGATAAATCGTGGTTGTCTGAAACATGCAGGATTTGATTCTGTGCACTGTCGTTTGTAACGCAAGTTTCAATAAGACTGACGAGATTTCTTATTCCGACGAAACTTCGCAGATTTTGAGTATTCGCCAGTGGCAGAAGTCGTTGGTCATTGACCCACTTCATCATTGACAGAAAATTCGCTTTTACCCCCGGACCGTAAACGAGTGGCGGTCTAATGACCGTGTATTTGAGGCTGGTTAGATCGCACAGATTTTGCAATTCTTGTTCCGCTTCGCCTTTAGAACTTGAGTATGGATCTGTCGCAATGAGGTGATCATTGCTTTTGAACGGCTTGCCTTTTTTGGTTGAGCCACCAAGGACTTTCGCTGTACTCATAAAAATAAAATGCTTATCTTTGCCTAGTGCTAATCGTTGTGAAAGTTGTGAAGTCAGAAGTGAGTTAGTTGAACGGTATAAGTCATGCTGAGAATTAGAGCCGTCGCTGGTCACATGTGCTCGTGCAGCCAGATGAATAAGTACCTCGCAGCCATCGACTGCTTGGTGCCACTCCGAATTTGTGTCACTGACTTGCCGCGCATCGAGAATTTCTACGTCGTGTGACTGCTTGAGTTTTGGCACGAGTTGGGTGCCAATGAAGCCGGTTGCACCAGTTACAAGAATTTTCATATCGCTATAAATGAATCATAAACGCTGTGCTTATGTTTAACTATTATTTGGTCAATAATCTCAATTTTAATTTTCAACATCTAGTTTTCTTGATCGCAAGATTCCCAAGAGTGCGAGAACACCCATTATTGATAGAAAAGGTAGATTTTGGCGTGATGAGTTGAAGTTAGTTTGCGAGACCAGCCCGAGAAAAAATACGAATGAAATAAACACTTCAATTCTGAGTGCCGAATAAGCGAGCTTATTATTTAACATCGTGTATATAAATAAAACCGGAATCATGAAAGTGTCGACGAAAAATAATCTCAGCGCAAGCAACTGTGGAACAGTAAGCCTTACGACGTCTTTGCCAAAGGTAAGAAATTGTAATCCTAAAAGATTTGCAAAAAATCTCCACCATGCTTCTTGGGTAAAGAGTTTTGGAGAAACATAATTATTTTTATACTTGAAGAACCCTCCCAAGGCGAATCCGAAACCCCCTGCGACAAAAACTGTAACTGTGATTGCAATTAGGGCAACTGGTGTTCGTTTCAACGGGTGCCGCTTCAGCCACTGACCGACCAGCCATGCAAAAATTAGAGCAACAGTTAAGTGTGGCCGAAGTACGCCTGAAACCCCCAGGGCAACGAACCGAAGTGATGGCACTTGTCCTAAATAAAAATACGAAACACAAAGAACAATTTGTAAGTCTCGAAGTCCAAGTGCTGATAAAAAAATAAATAGCGGCCCCGAAAACAAAACGGCGTGCCATAACTTGATTTGTATCCCTTGGCTGCGGATGAAGTCAGAACAAACTCTGTAAGTAAATAGCAGAGAAAGCGCCTGGAAGAATTTAAATGCCAGTAATGCATCAAACCCAACGGTGTTTAAAAGCCAAACTGGCGCCACCACAATGTAGCGACCTCCAATAAATCTGTCCAGCGAAAGTGAAACACCCTGATCAATGAACTGATTTAGCAAAACGATCTGAGTGCCTTGGTCGCTTGAATAAAAGGATGCATGATCGACACCGTAAATAAATCGAATCACGATTACTGCGAGCACCCAAACGGCTGTAAATAATGTGAGATACAGGTCGTAACGGCCAGAGCGCCTGGCGAAAAGCATTAGCACGACACCCAAGAGCACCGCTTGAAAAATAAAAAGAATCATTATTTAATTGTCTCTTGAAGTGGTGATAATAATTTACCGATCCAGTCCCATTGACCATTTAACTTCTGTTTAAGAGTTTTTTGATTGTCAAGATTCCAAACATCAATGCGTGGAATCTCAAGTGGTTTGACGCCGACTTGGTAGCAACCCCAACTGCTTGTTGCGGCGTAAAGGTACCCGACTGACGCCGCAATTTCTTGAACTTGAGAATTGAATGCGCCATGCGGATAACTCATTGTTGTTATGTTTCTTTGGGTCAAGTTCTCAAGCCACTCTTTGCTCGACTTTAATTCATCAGTGATTTCAGTTGCTTGCAGAGTGTTCAAGTGTTGATGTGAGAACCCATGAGCACCAATAGTCACGCCAGGTAGTTTGCTCAGAGCCACCAATTCGGTTTCGGATAAATATCTATTGCCACCAGAGATCACATTCGCTGGTGTAACAAAAACATGAAACGGAAGATTGTTTCTGCACAGAAGCGGCGCAGCAATTGTCAGGGTGTCTTTATACCCATCATCAAAAGTGACCGAGACGCCGGAAGATGACGAGTCTTCAAGTGAGACGACTTTGCGGTCGGCGGAATTGTAGCTTTGCGCCAAAAAATCAACGTGACTAGTAAAATAGCTTTCAGAAATCGAGTAGATATCTGATTTTCGAAATGCGGAGTCTGTATTTTTGACCACCGAGTGATACATCAAAACTCGTCGCAATTTTTGCTTGTCGGATTTAGAAACCAAATTGGCAGTGCTAACAACTTGAGCCACTCTGTATTTCATGAGGTTCATTTTGTTGCTAGCCCTTCGGGCTTTGAGTTGTGGTGATCGCACGCCAAAGCGTAATCGCTGTACCTAGGTAGATTTTTATAAGAAATGGCGACAACTTTAGGGCCTGGGCAAATAACCGAATCGCTTGAGCTGGTTGATTAGTCAATTGTCTGGCGGCGCCATAATGAGCAATCGCATACCGATGGCGCATGCGAAGCCTATTTGTAATAGTTCGTGGTTGTGCACTGAAGTGAGTTTTCAAAACTATTAGTTCAGCCGCGAAATTTCTCAAGACACTGCTACTCGCACTGTCGGCAAGTCGATGAAATTCGCCCAAAACTTCAGGGATAAAAATAGTCTTTGGATTTTTGGATGCAAGGCGTAACCAAAGGTCATAGTCCTCGGTTGTAATAATTTCTGGATTTTCGTCAAAGCCTTGAACAGAGTCAAGTAAGGACTTGGCGATAAAAGTTGTTGAGGTTGAGATGCAGTTGCCTTTATATAGAAGACGTTTATATGTTGCATTTGAGGCTGGCCCGTACATCACTGTGCGTTGAGTCAGATCACTGTTAATCCACAGTTCGCCATGACAAATAAATTGATTACCCGCTGAAGCTTGCTCAACGCATTTTTGAAGCTTGTTTGAATACCAAATGTCATCTGAATCCAGAAAAGCGATGAAGTCTCCGGTTGCTTCTCGCAGGCCGTGATTGCGCGAGGCTGCGATTACGCCGTTATTGCTAAAATTTAAAAGTTTGATTCGCGGGTCGGCAAAAGAATTTACAACTTCAATTGTGTTGTCAGTTGAAAAATTATTTACAACGACAGCCTCCCAGTCTTTAAATGTCTGTGCAGTAACCGAATCAAGCGCTTTTTTCAGAAACTTTGCGTGATTATAAGTTGGGATCACCACGGAAACATAAGGCTTGGTGGTCATATTAGTTTTGAAACTTAAACCAATTTTGACAACTTTGCAGTAAGGAATCTATTTCTTTTTCGATATCACTATTCACGCTGAGTCCCGTTGCGAGAAGTTTGGCTGAACTATATTCAAACGCAGGTGGCACAGAGTCTGGGGTTTCGTTCGGCTTTTCTATTTTCGGCTTAAAACCCAAAATAACTTCACATCGTGCTGCAACGAGCTCTGCGATTTGAATTATCTGCAGAGATTTTCTGCCACCAACATTGAACAGCCCATCGGCAATTTGTTGTTTGTCTAGTTGAAGCACATGATTAACCGCCGAGCAAACATCAGTAAACGGAACAAAATTGCGAAATTGCAGCCCGTGCGATTTAAGTGTCAATTTTTTTGTTTCAACGGCTTGGCGACAAAGGTCGTTGGCGATAATCTGCCAGATCTTGGCATCCGGTGACATTGGTGAACCAAAGCCGTTGGCCGACCTCAGTCTGACTCCTTCAAGTTGGTTCGTGTTATGGGCGTGCTCAACTATGTGTTCTGCATCAAGATGTGTTTGCGAATAAGCATCCCTTGGGTCAGTTGGTGATGTTTCGGCAATTATCCCAGTCAGATTATTTCCATAAACCTGAATAGTTGAAAAATAAATAAAACGGAGATTTTTGATTTCGCTGGCTTGCTCGACAACTCGACGCGTATATTCGA
>JAPKZT010000053.1 GCA_026393655.1 Actinomycetota bacterium
AACTTTATTGATTCCGTCTGAGAGAAGAGAAATATACGGTGTGCCAGTAATGACAACAGGCAAATCGAATATCACTTTAACTTGAACATTTTGACCGACAATCCATTTTGCACCAGGCTCTTTAAATGCTATTGATGTGATCTTCGGTGCTGCACTCGATGCGACTGTGGTGGTTGTAGTCGCGGCAACACTTGTGGCTGTAGTAGCAACAGTTGTAGTTGTCGCAGCAACAGTTGTAACGGTCGTAGTAACAGTGGTCAAAGTTGTAGTAACTGCTGGCGCCGTAGGACCAAGTTTTCGCGTCGCAGATCTTGCAATCCCAAGATGCGTTAGTGTCGCTGGTGTTCCGTTCATTGAGTTAATCGTTCCGCCGTTTAAAACAAGCGAATTAGCCTTGAGTCCAAAACCAACGTTGTCAACATCTCCAGCCACTGTTACATACGAGAACAACAGCACTTGCGTGCCGGTACCACCGGCGTAGGTCATCTTTCCAATCGTGTCGGAGTCAAGAAAAATTTGTGGTGATCCAGTCACTATTACGCCAGAGTCGAAAGTAACTAGAACATTAATAATTTGCCCAGTCAAATAAAAAGTAGTGGTCGCACTTGGTGCGATTATCACTGAAGTGATTGTTGGCGATTTGAAGGATGTACTGTCAAGAGCAATCCATGTCTTTGCTTTACCAACTTTGGCGCAAACTAATCGTGCGGTGCCAACGACCGCGATTTTGCCAGTTGAGCTGCATTTACCACCTGCGCTAGCTTCAGCCAAGGCCTGAGTTTGAAAGCCACCGAGTAGACACAACGCAATAACTAGGATCGTAAATTTTTTTGACATCCTAAAATTATACCCAAAAAGAATAATTAGTGATACATCTTCTATGAACGCCTGACCGTAGTTGATTGTGGTGAGCCTAAAAGCGTCCGTTGGGCATTGCCGGCAGTGTCTGTAATCGAAAAACTGGCCGAGGCCCTTAAGGTCGCAATGTGGTCGTCATTATCTCGTTCGGCATTTGAAAAGGCCGTAAGCGTACAAACCGTAGTCGAGGTCTGAACTATCGAGCCGATCATTGAGATCTTGTCCCAAGTGAAATCTTCGTCGAAATTCGTAGAAAGGGTTGAACATTTAATGGGTTCGTCACCAGTGACAGTAAAAGTCAGGGTTGAAGAAGTTGAACTGCCCTTGCCACGAAGAAGCGTCACGACTGGTGGCGTTTTATCAGCCGCAACAGTCGTTGTAGTTGTCGTGGTCGTGGTTGCGATCGTAGTTGTAGACGCTGCGACGGTAGTCGTAGTTGCGGCAGTAGTGGTAGTCGCAGCGACTGAAGTTGTAGTCGCCACCGAAACAATGGTCCACTTTAATTTCATACCAGATTTGGTGCAGATCAATTTGGCATCACCTACAGAGATAACTTTGCCTGCCTTCTCACAGTTAGAACCGACATCGTTAGCGGCAAGAGCACCACTGGCGCCAAAACCCACGATCGCAACAATTGACACATTAATTGCCCTTCTGGTCACAGAAGTTTTTTGAGCGTTCATCATTAGGTCTCCATCTTACTAAGGTCCAACTAATCTTGAGCCTGAGCGAGAAATTCTCGCATGGGTTAAGTCTGCGCTTACACCTGTGGCCGATTTAATTGTGCCACCGTTAAGAACTATCGAATTCGCAATTAGTCCAACTCCTGAATTATCAACGTCACCAGTGGCCACGGTGTACGAAAACATAATATTGGTTGTTCCATTGCCATCCAAGAATGGGGTCTTCCCAATACTTGACGAATCAAGCATCACATAAGGTGCCCCAGAGACAGTCACTGGCAATGAAAATACAAAAGCAACCCGAACAAATTGCCCGACGTGATAAATGCCGTCCGTACCAGGCTGACGAATAGCCACTGACACAATCTTTGGGATTGCAGTCGAAACCGTTGTCGTCGTCGTCGTAGTCGTTGTTGTTGTAGCGGCAACAGTTGTTGTTGTCGCTGCAGCAGTCGTTGCAGTCGCCACCGTAGTAGTGGTCGTGACTGGAGCAACAACCTGAGTAGTGGTCGCTACTTTAGAAATAAGGATCCAAGAAAGTTTTCGATTTACGCGACCACAGACCATTTTGATATCAGAAATATTAATCACCTTGCCAGCCTTCGAGCACCGTGCGCTTTGCCTTCCAGCCGCCCCGACTACAGATGGTGATCCGACCAATACACAGATAAGTACCAGGCTCAACAAACCCTTTTTCCCCATAAAATTACTTTATCTATCAGGGCTTGCGAATCACCATGCTCCAGTTTTAACCCTTGCTGGGGTTGAACCAGACGCTATCTCAGCAGCGGTACTAACAAATACTGTGTCAGTTGACAAGCGGATGCAATGATCGGCAGTTGACGATTTCAGAGCCAGCTGTGATCGTTGTGAACATACACAAAAACTTGACGATTTTATTCGTGGCAACATCGCCAGTTGAATCTAAGATCGCCGTTACATTGCCCGCCAAAGTGACTGTTCGAAAGATGAACCCAAAAGTTCTCCGGTGTAAGCCAAAGCGATATTTGCACCAGTGTCCATCGTCAAGGTTCGTGTCGCAGTTGTCGTGATCATGTTAAATAATGTGTTATTGACCAACTGCGCCGCGGTCAGAGTTGCTGCTGCATCTGCCAATGTGACAACCGCATACTTGCCCACTGAGCCGGTCGCACCGGTAGCGCCCTTGTCTCCAGTCGCACCAGTAGCACCCGTATCGCCTTTCGAAATAGTTGTTGCGCCAACTGCGCCAGATGCTCCAGTCGCACCTGTTGCACCAGTCGCACCTCTTGCGCCAGTCGCACCTGTAGCGCCAGTCGCACCCTTGTCGCCAGTTGGGCCGACAGTGCCCAAACCTTCTTGTCTCAAAACAATTGCATATTCAGTTTTTTTACAAACTGTTGCAACCCTCATAACACCCGTTCTTTTATGTGCACACGCAGCAATATCTGCAGCACCTACAGCGCCGACATTGACTAGCAACGAGCAGAAAACACCGACCACTGCCATCAACAAAGTTGAACGTTTAAAAATCTTATTCGTAAACATCAACAACCTATCTTGATGCGCACAGTCGACACGGCCAGATTCACTATTTAATTAGACGTTGAAGGACTGACAAGCAACGACTTCGGCGCCAGAGGTGATCGTCGTGAACATGCACAAAAACTTGACTATCTTTCCTGCGCCAACATCACCCGTTCCAGTTAATGTCGCTGTTGCACTGGCGGTCAGAGTGGCAATTGCCGCTCCCCTGTTCCAAATTGCGAATTCAAACGATGAACCCAAGACTTCTCCGGTGTAGGCCAACGCAATATTCGGACCAGTGTCCATCGTCAAGGCTCTTGCCGAACCCATAGTGATGATATTAAATAGCGTGTTGTTAACTAGTTGAGCAGCAGTCAAAGTCGCTGCATTATCAGTCAATGCAACTATCGCATATTTACCAACTGTTCCTGTGGCGCCAGTGTCTCCAGTTGCGCCTTTCGCGCCAGTTGCACCCGTATCACCTTTTACTGTCGATGTAGCGCCGGCTGCGCCCGTGGCACCAGTTGCGCCAGTCGCGCCAGTCAAACCCGTTGCGCCAGTCGCACCAGTCGCACCAGTCGCACCAATCGCACCAGTCGCGCCCTTAGCGCCTACTCCATCTTGACTCCATACGATCGAATATTCACTTGGCTTACAGACTTTTGAAACCCTCAAAATACCGGTTTTCTTATTGGCACACCCAGAAATATCAGCGGCTGACACGCTCGTCGCATGTGACAAAGTCGAACCGAGAACTAATGCGACACTTAACATCACTACTGATTTCGAAGACGACTTGATTGAAAACATTGAACCTCTATCGCTCATAATGAAAACTCAAAAGAACAAACACCCTCAAATATTAGAGCAGATCATCTTGTTACTTGGGGATTTGATATTGAAACTTGCGATGCACCACAGCGCTGTCGTTACGAATAACTTGATCCGTCTGGCATAATTGCCCCTTGTAAAAAGGCACCGGTAAAATTAACCCGTTTAAGCACTGCCCCACTGAGATTTGCATTCTGTAAATTTGCGTAGCTTAAATTAGACCTCGTTAGATCAGCATCCCGAAGGTTCGCACCCGATAGGTCAGCATTAGACAAATTCGTATCAAGCAAGTCCGCTCCTGAAAGATTTGCCGACACTAACCGAGCAAAAGACAAATCACTGTCTGAAAGATTTGCAAAACTAAGGTCAGCCCCCGAAAGGTCTGCGTCTGACAAATTAGCGTTCAAAATATTTGCACCAGGAAACGAAGCTCCTCGCGCATCAACTCTGAATAGATCGCAATCAATTAAAATTGTCTCGCTCAAATCTGCGTCTTTCAACACTGCATTACTGAGATCAGCACCAGTCAGGTTTGACCGCACTAAATCGACGCGACTCAAATTTGCTCTTACAATTTTCGCATTATTCAACCGGGCATTAGAGATATCGGCACCTCGCAAATTTGCGTTTGATAAGTCAGCCTCACGCAGATCGGCTCCTTTAAGGCTGGTGCCTGCCAGATTCGCTGAATTAAAATTTGCACCGCGCAACTTTTGGTTTGAGAGATTTAGATTAGTCATAAAACGTTGTAACGCTAGAGTACCTACGATGTCCGTTGCAGCCAAACTCATTAGGTTGGCAGTCTCAGGATTAATGCTCGGCTCTGCAGGCAGTTCGAAGCCGAATTTCTGTTTCGATTCACAACACCGAAAAATCGAACATCCCGTATATTCGGCTGATGAAGTTAAAGTTTTAAGTAAAATTCATACTAAAGACAGAGTCGTTTTTATAACCATTGACGACGGTGTCACAGTTTCTGATGATTTGGCAAAATTCATTGACCACAATCAACTGCAGATAACAACTTTTGCACTTGCCGGTGAACTCTGGCGAAATCGCGATTGGTTCACACAACGCAGCAATATGACTTTTGAAAATCACACAAATACACATGCGCATATGACCCTGATCAAACCAGAACAACAAATCTATGAAATCTGTCGGGCATCACAAGTGATTAGAAATGTCACTGGAGAGCGACCAGTCTTCTTTCGACCGCCAGGAGGTAGTTGGAATGAAGATGTTCGCGAGTCTGTAGGTCGTAGCGGTATCAAGTATTTGCTGATGTGGAATGTCCAGATTTATAGAGGATCAACATCAATGTCTGGTCGAAAATCACTCAGCCCTGGAGACATAGTTTTGCTGCACTACACACCAAGTCTCAAAAGCGATCTGAAGATCTTGCTAACGAAAATGAAACAGGCTGGATTACGACCAGCACTTTTGCGCGATTACTTAGATTAGACCGTGTGAGATTCACGCCATTCTGATCAAAAATGCATCGCGAATTTTATTTTTTCTTAAAACCCGCTGGACATTTCGTAGCCAAGTATTTTTTGGTGATCTTGCCCTTCACACAAGTAATCGAGTTCGTCGTTGCAGGAGTCGTAGCAGGAGTTGTAGCAGGAGTCGTAGCAATCGTCGTTGTCGTTGCCGAAACACCCGAGCATGTTGCTGAACAAGCGATTCCTTGGTTGTTCGACGCAAGTCCAGGGCTTTCAGCCGACAATGAGGCATAAGTACTTCCCGAAACGACAGTCGTGAATGCAGAAGTTGCAATTGCTGAAATTCCAGATGTCGATATTGCGCGGCGAACTGTAGTCGCTCCATTCATCGGAGTGGTGTTTACAAACGTCATTACGCCTGAGCCATCCGCCAGACGTAGGCCAGCCGGCACTCCACCTGCATTGTTCGCTACTAGTACTTGACTTGCATTTATGAACGGACCAGTCATCGATGCCGACGTGTAACTAACAACATTTGACCCAAGAGACACATACAACACCCATTGAGAACCGTTAAAAAAAACATCCGGGTCAGTGGGCTCACCTATCACCGGTAGCACCGACTTTTCAATCGTTATCAAATCACCGCCATAAATATACGCAGTGCCGTCCGACCCCACTTTTTCAATTGCATAGCTAACTTTAAATTGCGATGCGTTTGCAGTTTCACTCATCGGCGGAACATAGGCGATTATCAACCTTCCATCTTCCATTTGTCCAATAAAACAAATATCGCGAGGCATAGCATCAGTTCCATTGGCTTTAGTCGCAGAAAACGAATGGGCTGTTACTTTGCCTGTTTTGACATCAATCTTGCTTATGCCAGCTCCAGTTATATAAACAGTGTCACCTCTACGAAATAAATCTGGTACCGAGCCACGGTATGCCTGCCACCCTGCAAGCTGAGTCCATGACACACCATCAGAAGACTCGGCCAATCTGATTGAGTGATTATCGGGTTTTCCATCACAGTCTGCAACGCATGTGTGAAAAGACATTAAATATTGACCTGTTGGCGGAGTCACCGTAAAACCAGAGTGGCCTGGCTGTGCAGGGTCATAGGCCAATGCAAATGCAGGAATCAGTGCGACGGTCAGTGCAATCACTGCACCAAATATTGAGCTAAAACGTGTAGGTGATTTCATGAGACGACGTTAACACTGAACTTTCAGAAATTCCAAAATCAATTTATTTTAAAGCCGTTTCATAACCCCAACAAATGCCGTTGCGTGTTCATGATTGCCGCGCATAGGACTATATTTTCGTAGGATGTTTTATTGGTTGATTGCTCTAGCTATCAGCGGTTTCGTGTTTAACTTGGTGACATTTACATGGGCGTGGTTTTGTTTTCTTTGGTGCATAGTTTTTTTATTTACTTGGTGGAACGCGCAAGTTTAAGTTAACGACGATTTTCTAGAAGTTACTGCTCACGCTGTCTCCACAAAGAGCAATCGCATTGAGGCGACGCCGAGAATCGAACTCGGTTAAAGGGCTTTGCAGGCCCGTGCCTAAGCCAGTCGGCCACGTCGCCAAACTTAATTTGACTTGCTCACCCTATCTGACTTAACGAGTGAGCAAGTCAATTATTCAAGTACTACTGAACTGTTACTGGCGCTTTCTTTAGAGTGCCATCTACCAACACGATCATTACCTGACCGACATCAAACGGAAACTGAACACCTTTGTATGTGAACTTTGTGCCCGACGTCTCTAATGGTCGCGACCAGGTTGACTCAAAGTATTGACCGTTGCGCAAAATAATTGCGCGACCTGAGCCAACTGACTTAAGCAATGGAGTCTTGCCACCAAATTTATCACCAAATTTAGTCGCTTTGCGATCAACGAATTGCAGAACAACAGTCTTAGGTGTTAGCAAACTTCCATTGGCTGCGTCTTTGTGAGTAGTGCCATCAAAAGCAATCGTCCAACTGCTTCCGTTCCAAGTTCCTGCAACTTTTGCAGATGCCCATGAAGCACTAAATGTTTTAGCGGCAACTCCGCCGACGGCTGGCGCAGCGTTAAATGTCAAACCAATGTCTTTTACTGCTCCGACTTTTGTTTCTTTGGCCATCATCGCGGCAAGTTTTAACAACTGATTATGTGGCGCTGACGTCTTTGAACTACGGAAATAGTAAGTTGAACGGTCGCTCGGTGAGAGCGAAACCGACTGCGACTTGCGGATGATTTTTAGTAGAACATCATTTGCTCCACTGAATGCAAGACCTGGCTTAGTGAACTGCTTCAAAAGCTCAAGATCAGAAATTCGAGCACTGCGAGTTGGCCCCACAACCTCAGGAAATTTCGAGTTAAACAGAGCAGCGACACGAGTCAGGCCCCACTCAACTTCTTCAACGTAGAAAAGATCTGCTTGATTAAGGCTGTAGTGCGGACGGTCAGGCTTGGAGTTACCGAATTTAACCATCACTACTGGCCGACCTTCACCACCGGGTAAACCCGATAGCGGGCTATCACCAGCGGCTGCGTTTGCAGAACCACCGATGCCGGCAATTCCAGAAATGGTTAAGCCAAGAGTTAATAGGACTGTAATTAATTTGTTTTTTCTCATTACATAAGATTAGTTAACTTCAATAGTTCGCTGGTGGCATTGCTATTTCGGCAGCCGTGTCTAATCATCGTTAGGGTATTGGTGTGACAAGTGACGACCATTTGCAGATTGCTACAACTGCAATAACTTCAGGTCGCGACGGCTCAAACGCCCTCGCACCATCGCTATCAACTTCGAGTACTTGGTCGAGTTCGGGTCTTGAAGAAAGTAATCGCCAAGCAAATGCGCTTCACCAAACAGGAAACTATTCGCGTTATGCCAATCCAACCGTTGAAGCGTTCGAACATGCTGTCGCCGAATTAGAAAATACTGAGTCGGCACTTGCCTTCGCATCTGGCATGGGGGCAATTTCGAGCGTAGTTTTGGCGCTGTGTTCGACTGGTGACCACATTGTTGCGCAACGAAATTGCTATGCAGGGACGTATGCATTTTTAGTTGGGCCATGCGCGCGACTCGGAATCGACGTGACGTTTGTAGATGGACGCAATGCTCAAGAATTTGCTGCAGCGGTGCGACCAGGCAAAACAATGTTGGTGATGACCGAGTCGCCATCTAATCCCCATCTTGATTTAGTTGATCTCACAGAACTTGGCAAGATTAAAGGACCGTTTACTCTTGTTGATTCGACACTTGCAACGCCGTTGGCACAACAACCACATGACTACGGAGTTTCTATTGTTTTACATTCGGCGACAAAAGGTATCGCTGGGCACAACGACGCAACACTCGGAGTCATAGCAGGCGATTTAGATTTAATTAACGACATCTGGGCATACGCCGTTTTGCATGGGGCTACCGCTTCGCCATTCGATGCGATGAACGGATTGCGCGGAATTCGAACATTAGACGTACGACTCGCAAGACAAAGTGAGACTGCACTAGCACTCGCGTTATGGCTATTGACTCAAAAAAACGTTACAGGCGTGTACTACCCCGGTCTCAAATCGCATCCGCAACATGAATTAGCAGTCAAACAGATGCGTTATTTTGGCTCAGTACTTTCATTTGAAATCGCTGGCGGAAAGCCGGCAGCATCAAAGCTACTGAGTGCGCTAAAACTCGTTCGACCAGCCGTAACTCTTGGTGGGCCCGAGACACTGATATCTCATTCGGCATCTAGCACGCATAACAGTGTTGACATCGAAACCAAAACTAAAACTGGATTAAGTGATTCGCTACTACGAGTTTCGGTCGGATTAGAAGCCTGCGTTGATATTAAAAACGATCTTGAAAACGCTTTAAAAAACTGTTAACGCTCTTCTTTGAAGATCACGTGCTTGCGCACAACTGGGTCGTACT
>JAPKZT010000289.1:0-2522 GCA_026393655.1 Actinomycetota bacterium
CATCGAAAACAGTCAGGCAGTCGTTCGGCAGTGGTCGATTATTGCAGACAATCTTCAAATCCCAGCTCGAGAGAAAGAAGAATTGGCTCTGGCATTTAGGCTCGCTGGATAGATTCTGCAATAATCTTCGGCCCATGGTGGGGTCAGGGATGCGCATCTTCATTTATTAAGTCTTGATTTGCGCGTTCGGTTGCCGGCGTCGATAGCACAATCCATATTGCGCAAACACCGCAGATAGACCAGGCGAGGGTGCGAATGAGGTTTGCTGTCATCAATTGTTGATGCACTGAACTATCAAAACCTTTGGCAAGTTTGCCGTGTGCTGGTGCCGACCAAAAACCGCTAATCACGAGAACCACAGCCATGGCTGCACCATTGAGAATTGCCGGCACCCGCAAAGTTTTTAATCCACCAAGAAATGCCAATGCGAGAACGCCGATCAGTGTGAAACCTTCGGTGAGCCAAGGTATGAAAAGTAGTCTGCCGATTCGTTCGACGTGTGCGTTTTGAAAGGCGACATATGTTGTTTCGCCGACGTAGGCGAATAACGGGTAGTGAACATAGTGAATTGTCCAGATCAGGCCGACCATAAACATTGTCGAAGCACAATGAGCGATTATTAGTGCGCGCGCGTTGCGTTGCAGGGCTTTCATGACGTCAGGCTAATCGGATATTGAAATATCATGACTGCGTGAAAGATGACGACGTGAGCAAATTTGTCATTTCAAACGATTCGTCGGAGCAACTGATCAATGACGAACTCGGCTGCGGTGTCAATGTCGTAATCGGTGGGCCAACTGGTAACAAGTTGGTCAAGGTCGTGACGGAAGTTGATGTTGGTGAGCTTGGATCGAAGGTTCTGTTCGGCGAGCGCAGAGGTGTAATTGTGGGGCCGATACGAAGCGAAGCATTCAACGATGTCACTCGGTGGCACATCAAGGTTGGTGAGTGCGAGCCAGAGATCGAAGAGGTCGCGGCCTTTTGATCGTTGGTAGAGCGCACGGATTTTAGTAGCGACGAGTTCGGCGACGGTGAAGGTCTGCACATCAGCGCCTCCCCGGTACCACTGATTGTTAACAGAATAGGCAACTCGCTGAAGTCCCATCGCTGGCGAGCGTTCGTAGGTGTTCACCTCAATCTTGACGCTCATTGTCCCGCTGCCCGACTCGAAGGGCGCGCGGAGGCGAATTTTAGGATTTGTCGCAATCCTCGTACTCACGCTCATGCCTAAACGATTTGCAATTGTCCGAATCGCGTCGATGATCTCGCTGATGCTTCCCGCACTTCGCCGCACGTAATCAAGGTCTTCGCTGTAACGGAGTGCAGGATCGAGGCGCAACTTATGCAAACAGGTACCACCTCGGAAAACGAGTTCTTCACCTAGGTAGTTATCGTTGGCGATCTCGATAATCAGGCGAGACAGAATAAGGTCTTGCTCAACTTGTTCGACGGTGGGCCAAGCAACCGTGTTTGCCCACTCCGTGATGAACGCGGCTGGGATCACAGGTCAGGCTCTACATCGGTGTTGACGAGAATGTTCCAGCGATCGTCAAGGTGGCCGGCTCGCTGACCGGATGCATCTAACGGAGTTGGTTCTACTCGTCCGTTTATAGTTTGAGCGAGCGCGGAGAGATCGAACTCTGAGCTGATATGCGAAAGGACACTGTCGAACAGCCAGCCGACGCGCTGCCTTACGGCGACTGAATATAGACCAGCGATTTCGGCCAGCGCCGAATTTGACAGGCGGTTGGTGTCGAGTAGCTCGGCAATAACTGTGGCGATATTGGAAAGCCCACCGCCATGCTGCGGGCTGGCAACAAGATCAAAAACGGTAACTTCGGGGCTCGATACTTTCATCACACCAGTCGGATTATTGACTGAGACAACTGGCCGGCGCGAAAGATGCGCCGAGGAGGTGAACTCGATTCGAACTCGGCCAAAAGTTCGATCTTTTAATCGGGCCGACGTGAGCACTTGAAACACCTGCGGTCGCTGGTGTGCTGAGCCGTGGACTTCAGCGGCTGAGAGATAGCCGACGTAGTAATCGTGACCCAGATGCTTCATCAGAGCATCAATGAAATGACTCGCCGGTACCGCTCCCCAGAATCGAAACTCAGGGGGAATCGGCACATACGCACCTCGGGTCGGCGAGAAGAGTTGGTTCTTCTTGACCAAGCGGGCCGCGGCCGCCCACACTTGATTAGTCGGCATTTCGAACAGGTCGGCTACTTCGGGTGTGGTGACCCAGTGTTGTCCTCGCGCGAGTAGCCAGTCCGCTAGATCCTTAGGTGCGGCTGGACGATCTGATGCCTTGCGCATGGTGTCATTCACGTACACATCATAGCATTTTTCATAAGTTTGAGTGCGTGGTTGACATCTGAACCAAGTCCCTGCCTTCGATGAAATGGGGGGGCTTAGCGGTGGCTGCCGCTCTTTTGGTGACGCATCAGGTATTTGCATACGAGGCTTTCTGCTCGGTCGCCACTGTCGGCGAGGTCGAGCCAAGTAACTATCGCGTCCGT
>JAPKZT010000289.1:2562-8958 GCA_026393655.1 Actinomycetota bacterium
TGTATCGCTGGTGTGCGGCGAACGGCCACTGTTCATCGTTGACGATATGCATGTGTAGGTTCGCCCTAACCGCCGGCACTTGAATCTCGCGCCTCGCAATCAAATAGTTGTACTTAGACAACTTGAGGTACATCTGAATCTGCCCAGGGTTCACACCGGCGGGTATGTTGAGTTCGTCTGCGGCGTCTCGTCCGCTGAGAACAATGTCTAGGTCATTTCGCAGATCGTCGACAATCGATGGATGTGCGTATCCGTTGACATGCTTGGCTCGTGGGCGCACCCACCGGCGAAATGCATCACGTGCGTCTGAGTCACTTGATATCACTGCGTTGCTGATTGCTTGCCACGCTGCTGCCTGCGTAAGTGGTCGGCCAGGTTTGCCACGGACACGTTGTGATTGATTGACTTCGTCGATGTGCAGCACCCATCGGTTTCCGATTCGTTCGGCATTCAAATTGCCCCGCTCGATCAGTTTTTGGATGGCTTTGGCCGACACGTTTAATCTTTCCGCGGCTTCAGTCAATGTCACGTAATCTTCAATCATTTGCGTAATTGTATCAGTACGGAGACAAATAGATTCGGTAGCTCGAATTTTGCAGTGTTACTTCTTTGCGAACAAAGCCATTTGCGCTGGTCACAAATGGCGGTAAATCTTTCAAAGTGGACTTCAGCCTGGAGCCAGGCGTAAATATCTGTACGCTTGAGTTTCATCTGATCATTTAACTCGTGGTTAAATAATCCGTAGATTTTAGAGAAAAATATCCTTTGTGGATTCGAAATTGGACCTATTATTGTACTGTGAGTTCAAAAGTACGACATTCTCTAATCAAGGCACTTCATGTATCTGTTCCGCATGGTCGGCCGATGGACTTGGCAGTGCTGAATGCGCAAGGCGTCTCTGCTTTCTTGGCGGCCAAATATGTTCGAAGTGGCTGGTTAGAGCGTCTCGAACAAGGGGTGTACGCCTTTGCTGGAGACACGCTGAATCGTGATCAATGTCTGCTGTTTTTGCAAGGCCAGATAACTGGTCTGCATGTGGCAGGAAAAACTGCTCTGGCGTGGCAAGGGGTGCGCCATAATTTGTCTCCCAATGAGCACTTGATGCTGTGGGGTGATGACAAGCGAGCAAAGTTACCCAAATGGTTTATCGAGCGGTTCCCGGCTAAATATCGAGCCACAACACTTTTTTCATCGATATCGACTGCTTCAGGAATCGGTACGCCACTCGGATTATTGGAGGGTGTTCGAGTCTCCGTGCCAGAGCGAGCTGTGCTGGAGATGTTGTACGAAGTTGGAAGGTCACACGATCTAGAAGAGGCTCGGAACTTGTTTGAGAGTGTGCGTGGCTTACGGCTTCAAGTCATGGGAGAACTTCTGTCTCAGTGCACCAGTGTCAAAACTGTTCGTCTCTTCTTACTCTGGGCGAAGGAAACCGAAGTACTGAATGTCAGCTTGCTACGAGAGAAATATTCACTTCCTGTCGGTAGTTCGTTCAGGTGGATGGGGCGTATGGCCGACGGCACGCTACTAAGTTTGCCAAATGATTGACCGAGGATATATCGATGCCGTAAGGCTTCTGTTGACAGTTGTGCCGGATGTTTTCAAGAATGAGATTTTTGCGATGAAGGGCGGAACAGCAATCAATTTGTTTGTACAGGATATGCCTCGTCTTTCAGTGGACATTGATGTTGTCTATTTACCGCGCGATACATCAAGAGAAGAGGCGCTCCACGCGATTTCGGACGAACTCAAGTTAATTCAGAAGCGAGTCAAAAAATTGGGGTTATTGGTAGACCTAAACAAATCCGGTTCAGATAGTGAAACCAAACTGTTTATCGCGGATGCGAATAGTCAGGTCAAAGTAGAAGTGAATAGCGTTTTCAGAGGAACAATTTTTCCGGTCGCACCCCGGTCGCTTACCGCCAAAACAACACAGATGTTCAGTGCGACAGTCAACGCACCTGTTCTGGCCGAAGCCGAGTTATATGGCAGCAAGATCGTTGCCGCACTGGATCGCCAGCATCCGCGTGACTTATTCGATGTGCTCAAACTTTATGAACAAGGTGGTCTGACGAAAGATATTTTGGAAGCATTCGTGATTTACTTGGCAGGACACAACCGCCCAACGCACGAAGTACTTTTCGGTACTGATAAAAATATCAGTGCAAGTTATTTGAATAGTTTCCTGGGAATGACTTTTGAAGAATCACCTAGCCTCGAAAAACTGATTGACATCCGCGCACGGTTGCGTGTCGATATTGTTCGACTTCTTACAGAAAGACATCGAGGATTCTTGATTGGTTTGACTGAAATCAAGCCAGATTGGTCACTTCTTGATTGCGCGCATGCCGAGAGCCTGCCTGGGTTACGTTGGAAATTGATCAACTTGGAAAAGTTTCAGAAGAGTCGCCCTAACGACTTCGCCGAACATGTTGCAATACTTCGACGCGGGTTACTCGTTTAGATAAACAATTGAAATATCATGACGGCGTGAAAGAGATTTCGTGAGTGTGCCTGTGTTCGTCGCCCAAGAAATCGGGCGCACCCTAGTTGACGAAAATAAATGGATGCCGACTGTCACCATCGATGTCTCGCAGTCGCCCGAGGTTGCAGACCTCGCCCGAGTTCATGCGGTCGAGGGAATAGGAGACGTCAGCACCCATGCGATTCGCCAAGATGATGCAGTCGTGCTTGGTGTGCAATTGACGAGCCCGGTACGGGCAATATTTGCGGTGGCTTTTAGTTATGTGCAACACCGAGAGTTTCTCAAAGATGTTGCCGAAGCGGGCGCGCTTATATTTGCAACAACAAACGTAGAAAATGCGATCGAGGATCAACCTTTGTGGCTGAGTGTCGACATTGACGGCAACGCATTACTTGAAACCCTCAGAAACTCACGTTGGTACGAGGCTGGGGATTGAAAAGCGGTCACCTCCGAAACGAGTATCATCGCAGATTATGAGCGAATCATTTCTCACAGGAGATAAGTTTTCCAAATTCATTCTTCGAATTACTCACCAAATTTGGGAAGAGGGGGATGTGCTTGCAATCGCCATTCACTATGGGCAAGAAGTTGTTGTCAGATCGCCAAGTAGCACGACTGTTGGTAATCAAACAGTCATTGACTCTACTTATGCCACGCTTCGTGAATTTCCTGATCGGCAATTGCTCGGTGAGGATGTAATTCACAACGGTTCGGATGATGAAGAGTGGTTGTCTTCACATCGCATCTTCTCGACGGCGACTCATCTCGGAAATGGATACTTCGGAGAACCTTCGGGTTGTGCGCTGCGGTACAGGGTGATCGCCGACTGCGCAGTTCGCAATGGGGTTATTTTTGATGAGTGGTTAGTTCGCGACTTTGGGGCAATTGTTCGACAATTGGGCCGAACCCCTGAAGAGTTCGCGCGCACGCTTGTTAACTCGGCAGGTGGTTCGACTAGTGACGAGGATCTTAAATTTTCGATCGTGCCACCAATTTATCGACGTCGAGGAAATGATCATTCGGCGGGACGGGCACTCGGCAAGGTCATCGCCGAGATGATCAAAGGCGACTTCGAATCTGTGTTCAGTCGTTTTGACCGGGCCGCCCAGTTTGATTTGCCAGGTGGAATAGTGGTGAACGGTCGAGATGCTGGTCTCAGGGCGCTCAAAGATTTGCTTACCCCGCTGGTCTGTGATGATTTGGTTATTGAGCACGAAATGGGGCACTCTGACCCCGCGCGTGGTGAACGTGGAGCCGTGAGGGCAATAACAAGGGGGGTGCATGCAAAATCTGGGTGGCTCGGTGCGCCAACGAAAAAAGAATTAGCCGCGCTATCTATTTGGCACGCTGATTTCTTAGGTGAAAAGATTGGTCGCCTTTTTGTCTTGCAAGACGAGGTTGCGATGTGGCGTCAAGTTCTATCAGTTTGATTCTCGGCTTGCGAAAATGAATACGTATTCATATAATGTTCGTTAGTGGTTTCATCAGGTCGTAAAGCCAAAGGTTCTAAAGCCAAGAATTTAGTACCTGTTCACAATGCCTCGGTTACATCAATCGAAGTCGCAAAACACGCAGGCGTATCACAGTCGACTGTTGCTCGGGTGTTTGCACGTCCCGAGTTGGTTTCGGTGGCAACACGCCAAGAAGTGTTCCGTGTCGCCGAATCGCTCGGGTATCTTCCAAGTGCAATCGCGGCAGGAATGCGCAATCAACGCTCTGGACTTATTGGGGTTGTAGTTCCTTCATACGGTGAGTATTGGCAGGGCGTTATCTCAGAATTCTCGCGACAAATCAATGATGACTCGCGCCAACTACTCCTCACAACATTTCGTGACGCTCAGGGTGTTGAGGGTGCAATTCGGTCAATCTCTCGTTATCGACTTGATGGTTTAGTGCTTGCATCGTCGACTATTGGTGTCGGTCAGATCTCAAGACTGATCAACTCGAGTATGCCGGTAGTTGCATTTAATCAACCCGATGCCGCAAATATTGCGCCACAGGTTGTCGTTGATAACCAGCAAGGTGCAACAGATATCGCAATGCATTTGATCGAGTGCGGGGTGAAATCGGTTGCATTTGTTGGCGGTGTCGCACAGGCTTCTACAGATAAATTGCGATACAGGGGTGCTGTCGAAGCCTTCAGCGCCCAGGGTATTTCGTGCCCCTATATTCAAGCCGGAGCGTTTAACTACGACGCTGGTTTCAAAATCGGCGCGATGGCAGCCGTCGGCAATCAACTTCCCGATGCGTTTATGGTGGCGGCTGATGAGATTGCATTCGGTGTACTTGACGGTCTTCGAAAGCGAGGCGTAAGGGTGCCAGAAGATGTTCTCGTTACGGGCTTTGACGGCGTGCCCCAATCTTTTTGGGAGGGCTACGACTTAACTACCTTGGTGCAACCCATCGAACTTATGGTGACTGGCGCTCTCAAGTTATTGGTCGAGAAAAACTCTACTGACTCTGTCATTGTCGAGGGTCAACTTCGTATCGGTAATTCGACGAAAGTGAGAAATAACCATGGCTGAGTACATCAAAAAGGCGACGAGGAAAGCTGCTCACGGGTCCGACCCCGAACTTACTGAGCGTGTGAGGCGACTGTTGAAAGATGTCCAAGATAACGGCGAACTTGCTATCCGAAAGATGTCGACCGAGTTCGACAATTGGAGCCCAGAGAAATTTCGTTTGTCCGACTCAGAAATTAATCGAATCATCGAGAGCGTAGATCGACAGACAGTGACCGATATCGAATTCGCCCAAACACAAATTCGAAATTTTGCTCGCGTCCAGTTGAGTTCACTTAAGAATGTTGAAGTTGAAACCTTGCCTGGTGTGACTCTTGGTCACAAATTGATACCAGTTGGTTCTGTTGGGGCATACGTACCGGGCGGCCGTTATCCGATGGTGGCTTCGGCGCACATGAGCGTGCTAACTGCCAAAGTTGCGGGCGTGAAGCGCGTTGCTGCTTGCACGCCACCAATTAATGGCGAACTACCAGTCGAAACGATAACCGCAATGGCACTGGCTGGTGCCGATGAGATTTACATTCTCGGCGGAGTTCAAGCGGTGGCGGCTCTCGCATTGGGAACCGAGTTTGTGGCAAGTGTCGACATGCTTGTTGGGCCAGGAAATGCCTTAGTGGCGGAAGCCAAACGACAGCTCTACGGTCGTGTGGGCATTGACTTGATGGCGGGTCCGACTGAAACTCTGATAGTTGCCGACGACACCGTCGATGGAGAGATTTGTGCCGTGGACTTGTTGGGACAAGCCGAACACGGACCAACATCACCAGCGGTATTGATTACCAATTCACGAGAGTTGGCTTTGGCGACAATAAAAGAAGTTGAGCGTCAACTGACAATTCTCCCCACCGCAGATATTGCATCAAAGTCGTGGGCCGACTATGGGCAGGTGATTCTATGTAGTGATCACGCCGAGATGCTCAAGGTGGCTAATGACCTTGCGTTTGAGCACGTTCAAATTATGACGAGCAACGACGACTTCTTTCTCGAGAATATGACGAACTATGGAGCCTTATTTCTTGGCCCGATGACAAATGTGTCATACGGCGACAAAGTGATTGGTACGAACCACACACTTCCTACTCAGTCTGCGGCTCGCTACACCGGTGGTTTGTGGGTTGGCAAGTTCATTAAGACCGTCACATATCAGCGCATTACTGAGCCTGCTTCTTCGGTCACGATCGGTGAGTACTGTTCTCGACTCTGTGCGATTGAGAGATTTTGGGGACATAAAGAGCAGGCGGATATCCGTGTTCGCCGATACTCCGATTCGGGGAGCCATTAATAATGAGTGGTGGAAAGATTTCGACTGCCGAATCTGAACTGCGCAGACGGATCATCACACCATCACAGTTCGTCGCCGATCCGTCGGCATTCATCGATGTGCACCTG
>JAPKZT010000289.1:8986-19572 GCA_026393655.1 Actinomycetota bacterium
TTTTAGTTTTATTGGTGCTGGAGTCACGCAAAACGATCAAGCACTGACGAACCTCGTCGAACCTCATGGCTTCTGCGTGGGGGCAGCCGGGCTAAAGCCCGGGATGATCAACAACTTTCATCTTCACTACACGGCCGAAGTTTTCGTTTGTGTCACTGGCATATGGAAAATGATGATCGGATTAGATAACCAACAAGAAGTAGTCATTAAGCCGGGAGACTTTTTTTCGGTGCCTACATGGGTTTTCCGAGGTTTTGAAAACATCGGCACAGATGATGGATTTATGTTTGCATTCCTTGGAGGCGATGAGCCGGGCGGCATTTTATGGGCACCCGACGTTCTTGACAAGGCACGGCAGACTGGATTTGTGCTCGATGAATCGGAGAAAGTTACCCGGCTTGCAGACTTGCCCCCTGGTGCCAAAACTTTGTGTTCATTGCCATCAGAAATCGTCTCACAAGTTGAGACATATTCAAATGCTGAAATTGATGCACGTGCTGTTCGTTTTGCCGATCGGGCTTGGCAGGATCAAGCCTTGTTATCTGCTGTTGTGCCTGGACATGGAAATCGTGTTGCCCCTGTTATCGGTATTGGAATGAACCAACACCGACGACCAAACACCGCGATTTCATATCCACACGGATTTTCTGTGAATTGGTTGAGCATCGATGACTCGGCTTCAGTCGGCTCGCATCAACTTGGAGCCGCCGCCGCCCTTCTGACAATGGATTCACAAATTGAAATTGAACTTGGCAAAGATAAGCCGGTGCGGATGACTGTTCCGCCACGTTCTGTAGTTTCACTGCCCGCCAACGAGTGGCGAGATATCAGGAACATTGGAGCTGGACCCGCTGAGGTGGTTATTGCAGTTGGTGGAGAAGGCCGAACTTTGGTTCAGTGGTCGCCTGAAATTATTGGGGCTGCCGCCAGGCAAGGATTCACGGTTGATGCTGGAGGTTGCATGGCGCCAAGCGCACTCGTTGATCGCAATTTTGGCTGATCAAACTTCAGGTTGACTTTTTGAAAAACTTGCAAAGTCATCTTGACATAATGATTACGTAGTCATATAATCAGCCTTATGTCGTTGGTCACTTTGATGGCGACACTCACACACACTTATCAAAAGGGGAAGAAATGAAGTCTAAAAATAGTATCAATAAAGTGCTCGCGCTAACTGCAGCATGCGCACTTGTATTTGGGGCATGTGGTTCTGGAGAGGAAGCCGCAGTAGTAACCGAAGCGCCAGCGCCTGAAGTAGTGCTTGCGTCAGAAGAATGTGCCATTCCAGTTTCTGAAGAAGCGGTGAGTGTCGATGTGATGGGTTGGGAGTTTCCGAGTATTACTCAATACGCTGCCGAATTAAAAGAATGCGAAGCGGCGAATTACGCATTCAACGTTCAGTTCTTGGACTCAGCGGAGGCTCAGAATCAAATCAACCTTGACTTGGCAACCGGAACGCCATCTTTTGAGATGGTGCAAGGATCCAATCAGTTCATTGTTGAACTTGCTCAAAAGGGTTTGTTATTGCCGCTTAATGATTTGATCGACAAGTATCGCGATCAGTTTGCCTTAGACAGCATTCCGCAAGGTATGTGGGATCTTGTAACGGTGGATGGAAAGATCTACTCAATTCCGATGGTGGCCAACACGCAACACGTGTTCTATAACGAGGACATCTTGACCAAATTGGGACTGACGGTTCCGACTACATATGAGGAAGCCATTGCGATGTGCCCAAAACTCATCGAAGGCAAATATGCCGGATTCCAGATGATGCTCTCGGCTGACTGGGCGTGGCAAATTGAGTACGACAATGTGCTTGGTTCGATGGGAGTCAAACCAATTGACAACACAACAGGTCAACCGAATTTCAACTCGGCTGAAGGTGTGAAGGCAGCACAGATTTTGAGTGACCTTGCCTCCAAATGCGGTGGTAAAACAATGGGCACTTATAGTACCGACGATGTTCAAAACGCTTTCCAAACTGGTGAGTACGCAATTGGTCACCTTTGGGCTTCGCGTGCAGCGGCAATGGATAATGCAGAAGCCACCAAAGCAGAAGTGCTCGGCAAAATTAAGTTCGCACCGGCCTTAACTGCTGGCACAATTCTCGGCGCACCTGCGTATGTCGACGGTTATGCGATTCCAGCAAAAGGCACAGTTGACGCAGAAAAGATTTTCCTTGCGATGCTTGGAGCAACTGATGAAGAGTCACAAACTGCTGCGGCAAAGTTCGGTGGCGTAACACGCGATGGTGTGTCGAATCCTGAAGGACCGCGCAATGGTGCTGCATTGAGTGTCTCTACTTCGAAGGGTCGCGGAGCAGACCAGACTCATCCAGCAGCCGGAATTTACCGTGCCGAAATTGGCAAGGCTCTCATCAAGATGCTTGATGGGGTATCTGCGGCAGATGCAATCGCTGCGGCTGAGGCTGCTTATATTAAGGAAGCTACGGCACAAAAACTGCTTAGCTGATTAGGTAAGTTAAAACTCATTGACTGGGCGGGGTGGAATCAATCAGATTTCACCCCGCTCTAGTTTTATACAGAGAATTGAGGAGGGGACATGAACCGGCGGTCGTTCGCACTATTTATTATGCCGAGTGTTTCCATAATGACGTTTCTAATGGTGATTCCACTAGTGACGACAATCTGGCTGAGTTTCACCGGTCTCTTGCTCAGAGATTTGGACTCAGCTCCTTTCGTTGGACTGCAGAACTACCGAGAAGTGTTCGCTGACCCAAACTTTTGGCGCGCAACTCGATTTACTGTTGTGTTCGTTGCAATTACAGTGCCAATTGAAATTGTGCTTGGAATGATCTTTGCGTTACTGCTAGATCGAGTGCAGCGTTTCAGATCTATTTATCTCGCTGCTATTTTATTGCCTTTCATCGTTACGCCTGTGGTCGGGACACTTTTGTTTCGTAATCTTTTTTCGCGTGGTGGCTTATTGAGTTGGATTATTGAACTGATTACCGGTGAGTCGTTCGCTGTTGACGAGTCCAATGTGCGATTTCTAATCTTGTTACACGCGATCTGGCAGGTGACACCGTTTGCCTTCGTTGCTATTTTCGCGGGGCTGCAATTATTACCTCAAGAACGTGTTGACGCTGCAGCAATGGATGGAGCACGATTTTGGAGCACTTTTGTTTACGTGATTTTGCCGCATCTCAAGAGTGTGCTTTTTTTTGTAGCGATCATCTCGATCATGGATAGTTATCGAGTTTTTGACAGCGTATTCGTTTTCGCCGGTAGTCGATTCGATGATAGTCATACACTCTCCGTCTACAACTCGGTCGAGGCGCTGGATGCGAAAATCGGACGTCTTGGAAAAGGTAATGCAATCGCAATATTGACAATCGTCGGAATTTTCGTCGTATTGATCCCGTTTCTTGTTCGAAGTTACAAGGAACAAATCGCGGAGCGAACTTGAAATCTCCAAAGCGAATTCTCCAGCGAGTCGGATTACATGGCACTCTGTTTGTCATAGTGATCTGGAGTGTTTTACCGCTGCTTTGGACTTTTCAGACTTCAATCAAGTTCACCCGAGACGTGGCGGCGAAAGTGCCAGTTCTCTGGGGTTACGACACGACTGCCAACGCGTATCGTTCGTATTGGTTTGATGATCCAAATACGAATATGTGGCATGTTCTGTTTGCACTAATTGTGTCGCTGACTCTCACATTTTCTCTTCTTATTGCTGGCCGTCGTGCTAAACGCTCCTGGCCGTTTAATCTGCTCGCGCTTGTCATGATTGTCGCTTTTCTTAATTTCGTTGGCAGAAAATGGGAAACTAGTGATCAATTCGAGTTCTTGATTAACAGCATCATCGTGACGGTGGCGACGGTCATTGTTTCGATCAGCATTGGACTACTCGGCGGGTACGGACTCGCGCGATTCTCTGGCAAATCTGGTGCAGCGATTCTTATCTCTGCTTTGGCATTTCGCGCTCTTCCGAGATTTTCATTTATTCTGCCGTTTTTTATTATTGCCAAAAATCTCGGGCTTCTCGACTCGCGCACAGTAATTGTTCTTGCACTTGTCGCGGTCAACCAACCTTTCACAATTTGGATGCTAAGAACATTCTTCCTTGAAGTTCCAAAAGAACTCGAGGAGGCGGCAATGATGGACGGTGCGACGCGCATTCAAGCATTTGTGCGAGTCGTGATACCGACCATGAAACCAGGAATTATCGCAACCAGCCTGTTCACTCTGCTACTTGCGTATAACGAATTTCTGTTCGTGCGTGTGCTTGCACCGACCAACTGGACATTGCCAGTTGGAGTCTTGGCTCTCGCAGGTGGAGAGAGTTCAATGGGAATCACCGAGGCGGCTGCAGCCGCGGTTTCAATCACTTTGCCAATTGTTGTTGTAATTATTCTCTTTCAGAAGCACCTTGTTAAGGGGTTAGGTTCGGGGGCGGTCAAAGGATGACAACTAAAACTCAAGACCAGTCAGGTGAAACTTTCGTGGCGACATTTTTTCCGGATCTCCTTTTTGCAGAGGAGCCCGCCGAGAGCAGTTGGTTGAGCGAACAGACTGTATTTCGCGTGTCTGCTCCGTTCGATGAATTTACCGGAATTTCTAACTGGCGAGAGCGGGTAATCGAACCATTGCGAATGTCTTTGGCGGAAGCAGTTTGGAAGACCGAGATGATTCTTCGAAATTCTGAAGCAGGTAATGGGGTGCAGACCGCTGCATGGGGGCACCTGACTGGGATTTTCAATTCATCATGGTGTGGTCTAGAAGCGACGAATGAACCCGTCACGGTGCGAATCGGTGTAGTCGCAGAGATCGTCGGCTCGGTAGTTAATCGTTGCACTGTGATGATTGATTTGGTTGATCTAGCGGTACAAACACTTCAACCGTTCACAGCGAAGGCACTTGGGCAGGCTGTCATCTGGCCATCGCCGCGACTAGAGCAGGCAGGTGATCATGATCCTTCGACATTGGCTATCGTTCGCGAGATGCAACTTGCGTTGCACGACTCTGCAAAGACCCGAGATGAGATGCTTGCAGCCGATCATTTGCAATATTGGGCTGAAGATTTTGTCTGGGCTGGTCCAGGTGGAATTGGAGTTACACATGGTCGAACAAAATTTGTTGATTTTCATCAACTTCCATTTCGTCGGGCGTTTCCAGATCGCAAAGGTGGTGGGGTGCTTGAGTCGAATGGTGCCGGCGAGTCTGCGGGTCACTTCGTAAAGTTTGCTGACGGCCAATGGGCTGTAACTGGTGGTTGGCCGAGTATGGTCGCCACTCATCTTGGTGATGGCTGGCTCGGACTCGCTGCAAGCGAAAAGAAAATTGTGTTGCGAGTGTTTGATTTTTACGAAGTTGTTGATTCGCACATAGTCATGAATTGGGTTTTCATTGACATTGTCGACTTTCTGCGTCAAATAAATCAATTGCCAAAATATGTTCACGTTTACCAACAAGAAAAGAAAGGTGCATAGTTATGAAAGGCTCCCGACCCGAGCAGGCGATTCTCACGAATTCAACTGACATCACCAAGACGGATGAAACACGCAAAGTAATTGAATCGATGGTCGACGGTTTGAATGATCACAGAATTAATGACATCGGCGAATTAGAGGATTGCGCGAATTTCAAGACAACTGGCAGCGCCCGTTTCAGGCGGCGTTTAGCGACAAAGTGTGCATCGATGAAGCCCGAATCTTTATGGGCGAGTGGGGTGCGGCGTTTGGTCGCCAAGAAGCGACACATTCTGGCGAGTTTCTTGGCGTTGCGCCCACCCAAAAACGAGTCGAAATTCGATATATGGATTTTTGGAAAGTAGTCGATGGAAAAATCGTCGATAACTATGTATCCGTGGACTTTGCTTGGGTGTTGAAGCAGCTTGGGGTCGACGTCTTTAATGGCGAAGGATGGGAATCTTTTGACAAGGGCGAGAAAACTGCCCCAAGTCCGGGTGGAGGTTGTTGATGTCAACACTTGATCTTGAAAATCTTACGAAAAAGTTCGAAAGCGGGTTCGTGGCACTTGACTCATTGAGTGTGAGTTTGCGGTCTGGTGAATTTTTGGTTTTAGTAGGCCCATCTGGTTGCGGCAAATCAACAGCACTCCGACTTGTAGCAGGTCTTGAGCAACCGACAAGCGGCGATGTGAGGCTTGGCTCGAAGTCGATGTTGGGCGTGCCACCCCGAGACAGGGATATGTCAATGGTGTTTCAAAACTATGCGCTCTACCCGCAGATGACAGTTTTTCAGAACATCGAGTTTCCTCTTCGTCTGCGAAAGATCGCAAAAGATAAACGTACATCCGAAGTGCGACGAGTTGTAGAACTTCTTCAATTATCGTCGCAACTTGAGAAAAAACCTGCACAATTGTCAGGCGGTCAACGACAACGAGTGGCGATGGGGCGGGCGCTCATCCGTCAGCCACAGTTGTCATTGATGGATGAACCACTGTCAAATCTCGACGCCCAGTTACGAGTTCAAATGCGTGGAGACATTCGCTCTCTGCAGAGAGAATTTGGAACCACCACCGTTTACGTAACGCACGATCAAACTGAGGCGATGACAATGGGAGACCGAGTCGCCGTGTTGCGCGATGGTCTCTTGCAGCAAATCGGTTCTCCAGAAGAGGTCTTTGGTACGCCAAAAAACCTGTTTGTTGCTCGTTTCATCGGCTCGCCGTCGATGAATCTTGTATATGGAAGTGTCCAAAGTGAAGCCAACAAATTGTCTTTGCGTCTTGGGTCGCAGACACTTGATCTCTCATCGCTCTCACCGGCTAAGGCGGAAGCTTTGCGAAGATACAACGAACGTCGAGTAGTGGTTGGAATACGACCGCATACGCTCAAAGATCCACAATTTAGTCAATTAAAAGTTGGTTATAGTTTGCGAGGAGTTGTGCGTCTGCGTGAATCACTAGGCACTGAGATCGTATTGCACTTTGCGATTGATGCTGATCGAGCAGGAGCAATTCGGTCCGATGAATCCGAAGAAGTCGCGCTCGTTCAAGAGACTCGAATAATTGCATGTGTGGATCCCGCATCAACAGCGCGCGAACAACAAACTGTCGACTTGGTTATCGAACCCAATCGTCTGCATTTCTTTGATCCCGAAACCGAACTGGCTATCGCATGAGTTCGCATGCAGGAAGAATTCTCACGACTCATGTCGGAAGTTTGCCTCGTCCACTTGACGTGACGACGACGATTTTCAAAGCTGAGCGTGGCGAATTTGTTGACAAGGCAGAACATGAAAAGATAATCGAGCGCGCAGTCCACGACATTGTTGGGCGACAGGTTGATTCGGGCGTCGACATTGTTAGCGACGGTGAGATGGACAAAATCTCGTACGCCACCTATATAAAGGACAGAATTTCGGGATTCGATGGCGACAGTTCGAGAACTCCGCCAGCCGACCTTGAAGATTTCCCGGGCTTTCTTGAGCAACTAGCCAAGTCCGGAGGCACCCCAACATACAAACGGCCCCAGTGCGTCTCAGAAATTCGCCATGTAGACATTCGACCAGTAATCCTTGAGTGCGAGATATTTAGGAGAGCAGTTACGGCCCACTCGCCAGTTGGTGCGTTTCTTAACTCGGCGTCTCCTGGGGTGATTGCAATGTTTCAGCCCAACGTTTTTTATACTTCGCACGAGGCATATCTAGAGGCCGTCGCTGAGGCAATGCGTATTGAGTACGAAGCAATCGTGGCCGCCGGCTTCATTCTGCAAATTGACTCGCCTGATCTTGGCTTGGGTCGACACATGATGTTTAAGCGACTTGCTGAGCATGAATACCTGGCACGTATCAATGAGAATGTCGATGCATTGAACCATGCACTGCGTAATGTTCCGGCAGATCGCGTGCGGATGCACGTTTGCTGGGGAAACTACGAAGGTCCTCATACGCATGACGCGCCACTTACCACCGTGCTGCCAGTGGCACTTCGGGCAAAGCCGCAAGGATTGTTGTTTGAGTCGTCAAATCCACGACATGCTCACGAGTGGGAAGATCTTGGAAAAATCCACATTCCAGATGACAAAGTTTTGATACCAGGAGTAGTGGATACAACAACCAACTTTGTCGAGCACCCACGACTTATTGCACAACGAATTTTGAACGTCGCTCGTGTCGTCGGTCGAGATCGTGTAATTGCTGGCACTGACTGTGGATTCTCAACCTTTGCGGGATACCCCGGAATTGATACTGACATTGTGTTTGCCAAACTACGGTCGATGCAAGAAGGCGCTGAACTCGCTTCGAAGGTGCTCTGGTGATGACCAAACAATCTTTAACGCAACGCTTAGATTTGCTGTTTAATTCACTTAACGATTTCGAAGTGGGTGCGGCGGAAGTCGGATTTCGTGACATCGTCGCGCCTGGTGCGGCGATTCATTTCACTCACCCATTCGAGACACTTAAGAATGTCGGTGAGTTGTTCGAAGTAGTTTATCGACCGCTTTGTCAGGCGCTGCCAGATCTCGAGCGACGCATGACCATCATCGCGCGTGGCCGGACCGAATCTGGACATGACATGGTTGGTGTCTGCGGCTATTACACGGGAGCTTTCCGCCGTCCATGGTTGGGCATTCCTGCAAACGGTCAGCAAGTCACGATGCGATTTCACGAATTCTTTCGTTTGGGATCTGACGGTGTAGAAGAAATTCAGGCAGTGTGGGACATACCCGAACTGATGCTTCAGGCTGGCAGTTGGCCAATGGCTCCGGCATTACGTCGTTCTTGGAATGTGCCAGCACCAGCAACACAAGACGGTTTGCATCGACCAAATGCATCTGTCGAAGAATCAGCAGCATCGATGCGAGTAATTACCGAGATGATTGGCGAAATGGGGAGACACCCGCGTGAACCCGTCAGTGTGATGCGACTCGCGGACTTCTGGCATCCACGAAGCTCTTGGTATGGTCCGGCTGCAATTGGAACCTGTCGAGGAATTGAGGGATTTAGAAACGGTCACCAAATTCCATTTCTGCGTTCGCTTCCTGATCGCACGGGCAGTATTGCAGGTGGTTATGGTTTTGCTGATGGCCCATATGTGGCATTTACTGCGTGGCCAGGAATGCAGATGACAGTTACGGGCGACGGATGGCTCGGCATCAACCCGACTGGTCAGCGCATAACAATGCGTAGTCTCGACTTCTGGAGAGTCGATAATGGATTGATTCGAGAGAACTGGGTACTTGTCGACATGCTGCACGTGTGGCAACAATTGGGCGTCGATGTTCTTGCACGAGCACATGAGTTAACTTCACAAAAGGATCTTGATGAGAACTATCGCTGATTTCCCGAATGCATTTCGCGCACAAGAGTTGCTTGTGGGCACTTTTGTAAAAACTCCAGACCCCGCAGTTTTTGAAGTGCTGGCAAGGTCACCGCTTGACTTCGTTGTACTTGATGCAGAGCATGCGCCTTTTGATCGCCGGGATATTAATGTTTGCGTGCTGGCAGCCCGCGAGGGCAACCTTCCCGTTATTGTGCGAGTCCCAAGTGGCGACGCGGTTTGGCTGCAACAAGCACTCGATGTTGGTGCTTCAGGTGTGATCGTGCCACACGTTCGAACGCCGGCTGAAGCCCAAGATATTGTTCGTCTGTCGCACTTCGGTCCTGGTGGGCGTGGCTATGCGGGTTCAACGCGTGCCGCTGACTACACGCGAAGGAATATCCCAACACATTTAGAAATCTCCGCGAAGTCAGTGATTGTGATTGCTCAGATCGAAGACGGTGAAGCGATCAGTCATTCATTTGATATCGCCGCGGTAAACGGCATGGATGGGGTTTTCATCGGTCCAGTTGATCTCAGTATCTCAATGGGTAAAACTTCGCCGGGAGACGACGATGTGCGGCGAGCTATGGAGCAAGTTGCCGCCGACGTACGCCGTGCAAAAAAAGCGGTCGGAACTTTTGTTAACAATTCTTCAGACATTGACAATTACCGATCCTTGGGTCTTGGTTTCGTACTTGTTCGATCGGAGCAGTCTTTCATGCTGGGTGGGGCAGACGCGGCCTGCTCAGAAATTCGCGCAGCACAATATCAGCGGTGAAGCATTATTTCAGATATCCCGTGGCGCGGGGTTAGAGCGAGACCTTGACTTCGTATAAGTGATAGACGAGATCGCCCGTCGCGACATTGACGTTGCCGGCGGCGACGGCTTGCACCTTGTTCAACCATTTATATTTTTCGCTGCCGGTTTGAAATGTTGGTGCCGTGGCGATGAGGCCAGTGGTCGGGTCGCTGCGTCCTTGATATTCGACATGGATAAATTCGCCGTCGTCGGTCTTAAGTGTCAGGCGCACGTCAAGTGCTGAGACGTCGTCGTTGACGTTGAGCCAATCGGCGGCGCCAACATTGGCCAGCGTTGCGTTGAGTTTTTCTGACTTGAGTTCGATCGACAACACATTGCGGATCATGCGATTGCCTTTTGGCCCGACGCCGACATCGGCGAGTTCGCCCAACTTGACGCGCATCACACCCATGGGGTGCAAGGTTGCAGTGGGTATTGTGACGCCGTCGATTTTTTAAGAATAGCCGCCCGTAAGCCAGTTTCGAATGTTGGGCGGGGGGTTTTGGCGACTGAGTAGCATTTGTCTGTGCAGC
>JAPKZT010000034.1 GCA_026393655.1 Actinomycetota bacterium
GCAAGTGGCATCGCTCGAATTTTAGATCTGCAAAAGGCTGGCGTAAACATTGCGCTCGGAACCGACGGCCCAGCGTCAGGCAACGATCTTGACCTATGGATTGCAATTCGTCTGGCTGGTTATATGCAAAAAACTATTGCTAAAAATGCTGCTGTATTGCCAGCGCTCGACATCGTGCGGATGGCAACAATTAATGGAGCAAAGGCGTTGCAGCTAGATCACTTGATCGGTTCTCTTGAAGTTGGCAAACGAGCAGACTTGATCGTGCTTGATGCAGATTCACCGTCGCTGACACCCAACTTCAATCCGCACACGACTATTGCGACATCGGTTACTCGTGCTGATGTACTCCATGTCGTAGTTGACGGCAAGACAGTTGTGCGCGATCGCAAATGTTTAACAATTGATCACAACGCAGCAGTAAGTGCGGTCAAAGCACTCGGCAAACAGGTGCTGGCAAGCGTCAACAATAACTAAACGATTAATTCGCACTACTGTTGTTTAGACATGGAAACTCAAATTGACTGGAAGCTTCTGCGGACAACCGCATTAGCAGTTGCCAAAAATGCTTACGTGCCCTATTCAAAATTTCATGTTGGTGCGGCTGCACTTGTTGACGACGGAAGAATAATCACCGGTTGCAATGTCGAAAATGCGTCGTATGGGTTAACGCTTTGTGCCGAATGTGGTTTGGTCAGCGAACTAATTAAATCAGGTGGCGGAAGACTCGTTGCAGTGTGCACCGTCGGAAATGGCGAACCAGTCACACCATGCGGACGATGTCGACAGTTGTTGTGGGAGCATGGTGGTGCAAACATGTTGCTAGAAGTCAACGGTGTGCCACGAAAACTCAGCGAAATGCTGCCGGTTGCGTTTCCTGAAGAGTCTGTATTTGTAAACCCAGGCGATTCAACAACGTGAAGACACAAGAAGGCCTAACGGCAGAACAAATAGAATTCTTTGATCAAAACGGTTACTTGGTTCTGCCAAACTTTGTTGATGACCAAGCTTGCTTAAATCTTCGCGATCAAGCCATGGTTCTTGCAGAAAAATATTGCCCATCTCCAGAACAAGCAACTGTGTTCACTGCCGACGGCACTGCAGTTCACGCCTCAGATGATTACTTTCTAACGAGTGGCGACAAAATTCGATGCTTCTTTGAAAAAGATGCGTTCAATGAACGCGGAGAACTTCGTCAAGATGCGCACTTGTGTCTGAACAAACTTGGTCATGCGATGCACGATCTTGACCCAGTATTCGATGACTTCAGTCATTCAAGTCGCCTCGCTGCAGTTGCACGGTCAATCGGCATGAAGCAAGAAAAATTGTTGCAATCTATGTACATATTCAAACAACCGCGCATCGGTGGCGAGGTCACTAGCCATGTTGACCACACGTATTTGTGGACTGACCCACAATCAGTAATCGGTTTCTGGTTCGCAATTGACGACGCGACAACACAAAACGGTTGCATGTGGGCGCTTCCTGGTGGGCATCGTCTACCTGTTAAATATCGCAACCGACTAACTGCAGATCGAAAATCAACATATAACGAAGTTTTTGATTCAACTCCGTACCCGACTGAAGGTCTGGTCCCACTTGAAGCAGCGCGGGGCACTCTTGTTTTACTTAACGGAACTCTGCCGCATCGCTCGGGACCAAATAAAAGTGACAAACCGCGACATGCCTACACACTTCATGCAATTGACGGCACGACAAACTATCCGAGTGATAATTGGCTTCAACGCACTTCGTTGCCGATGCGTGGTTTCTCAAACTAAAACTATTCAGCGAGGATCGTTTGAGTTGCCGACGTTCCGAGTCGAGTAGCGCCAGCACTAATCATTTCTAGCGCCATTTTGCGAGTGCGGATTCCACCGCTTGCTTTAACACCAATAGCGTCACCGACAGTTGCTCTCATTAGCTTCACTGCTTCAACGGTTGCTCCGCCTGATTTATGAAACCCAGTTGAAGTTTTAACAAAATTTGCACCACTTGCAACAGCCACTCTGCAAACCGTGACTATTTGTGCATCTGTCAGCACAGCCGATTCAATAATCACCTTCAGGCAGGTTTTAGCTGTTATCGCAGCACGAACTTGAGCAATCTCATCGCCAAGTTCTAGCCAATTTGCCGAAAACACAAAACCTAAATTTACGACCATGTCGATTTCAGTTGCGCCATTTTGTGTGGCCTGTCTCGCCTCAAAAGCTTTCACTGCACCTGCATGAGCCCCAGATGGAAACCCAACGACGCATGCGACCTTAATATTGCTAGATGTTAAATCAGCGAGCAATAAGGCTGACAACGGCAAAAAGGATGGTGAACTACAAACTGCAGCGACATTGAACTCACGAGCTTCGTCGCAAAGCTTGGCGA
>JAPKZT010000124.1 GCA_026393655.1 Actinomycetota bacterium
AAATTTTGATCATCGCCGACTTGACGCCGGTCGTTCGATTATCAATTGGATTCAACATGATTGTTGTCTTGGTCAAGTTTGCGTAGTTCTGACAATAAAGCGACTCGGCGGGCAACCAACCAATTATCCAACGCAACCAACTGCTCAATGTGCGCGATGGACCATCTTGATTTGACAACATATCGAACCCACTAAACGGACCAATCGGCACTGCGAGTTCGACTTCGCCGTGATTGTTCCAGTTGTATTTCAGGTCGGGCAACTTAAACATGTGACCGGTTTCGTGCACCCAATAACTCCAATAATTTCTTGGCGACACATCAAAGTAGGCGCCAGCCAATGCGTAATTCATAATCGCACCCTCATTGGTTGGAATAGGCGCCATGAGATTTAGATCTTTGAATGCCTGCGAACTTTCGACGAAAACTTGTTGACCTTTCGGTGGCAAGAAATAAACCGCTCGAACCCCAGTGAAATCAATAAATGGATCAGCCGCCGCGATCGCCGCAATCGCCATCGCATCTCCTCCACCTGACTGCGCTTGTTTATAGGTCAGTGCCGAACCAGGAACTCGAACATACTTGTCGTATGTCGACCAGACAAATGAAACTTTGCCCTCAGAAACTGTGTCATACCAATCGGTAAAAAGTTTCATCTGATCAGTTGCACGTGCGAGTGGGTTTGCTTCACCTGGCAAGTCGGCCCAATCGATTGGCACGAGTGCGACTTTGAATGTGCCGGTTGGTTCGAAATTGCCGCCGATTGGAGGGAAGGCGACGAAAATGTTTCCCCATTTTTTGCGTTCGGGGCTGGCTTCGACGAGTTTGCAATCGTCGGTGCTTGTGCCTGTTGTAGTCGGAGCAACATATTTTTCGGCTGGGATTGTTGTTGTGGTCGTAGCTGTGGTTGTGGTTGCCGTTGAAGACGTCTTAACTTGCCACACAGTTTTTTTGCCAGACTTAGCGCAGACGTAACTCACACTCTTAGTTGTTTGAGTTTGACCAACTTTTGTACATTTACCGCCATTGACCGCAGCACTTGCTGGCAAGTTTGTTGTGACAAAAAGAATTGCGAGACTTAAACAGATCACGCGCAAAACTTTTCTAGTTATTAGTTCTCGTCGCATATGCCCCCGCTGCGTTTACTATTCGCCCCACTTAATTTTTGTCCAGGCTCGCTCATGAAAATAATACAACGAGACTTTGGTGATTACTTCTGTGCCTGCGATCAAGCCCGCAGTCGAAGTTTTGCCAGTGACTATCCATGTGATGACGAACGTGTCGGCTGTGCCGGTTATGCGCCAAGTTATGGCTTTTGCGAGTGATCGTCGTCGAGATGCTTTGATTTGGTTAACACTAGGCGATCAACAATGATGGCTATTGTTTTAGAGTGAAGTCAACAAAGAAACCGCATTATGCGTGGGTAATTTTTGTTGTCGCTTTCATCACTTTGCTCGGCGCATCTGGGTTTCGCTCGACACCGAGCATTCTGATCGACCCATTGCACGACGAATTCGGCTGGGGACGCGGCACGATCGGCACAGCCGTCAGCATCAACGTTTTATTATTCGGTTTCATCGGCCCGTTTGCGGCAGCACTGCAAATGCGATTTGGGTTGCGACGAATCACAATTATTGCGCTATTAATAATTAGTCTCGGGGCACTTGGCACCACGCAAATGACTGCACCTTGGCACCTTTATCTTTTGTGGGGTGCAGTTGTTGGCACGGGTTCTGGTTGCATGGCAACAGTTTTCGCTTCAACAATTGCCGCCCGCTGGTTTGTCGCACGTCGCGGACTCGTAATGGGTGCACTTACTGCGGCGTCTGCATCTGGGCAACTTGTTTTTCTACCGCTGTTAACACGGCTCGCGGCTGCACACGGCTGGCGAACAGTTGGCGTAACAATTGCATTTTGCGCCCTCGCAGTTGTGCCCGTGGTTGGTTTCTTTTTGCGCACCTCACCTGCCGATATCGGAATCTTGCCTTACGGCGCACCAGACAATTATGAACCACCTACTGCGCTAACAAACCCAATTCGATCGGCATTGAGCGCGCTAAACGATGCCCGACGCGACAATATTTTTTGGTTGCTTTGGGGATCGTTCTTCGTTTGCGGTTTATCGACTAACGGTCTTATCCAAACACATTTCTTATCAGCCGCACATGACCACCATGTTGCTGCAACAACTGCAGCCGGATACCTGGCGTTGATCGGCGGCTTTGATGTGATCGGCACGATTGCGAGCGGATGGTTCACCGATCGTTATGATCCTGCGAAATTATTAATTTATTATTATGCGATACGCGGGGTGAGTTTGCTTTTTCTCGACCCGACGTTGACGCAAGGCGGTTTCGGACTTGGCGGTTTCATGATGTTGTATGGGCTTGACTGGGTTGCCACGGTGCCGCCGACAGTTGCGCTTTGCGTTGAGCGATTCGGTGTCAAGCGTGGCCCACTTGTTTATGGATGGGTTTTTGCAGGGCATCAAGTCGGCGCAGCAGTTGCCGCCACTGGCGCGGGGTATTTGCGCGACACAACTGGCTCGTATAAGTCATCGTTTGTAATCGCTGGTGTGTGTTGCATGTTTGCTGCCTATGGCTCGTCGCGCCTGACTCGCAAACACTCAGCTGACTAATCAATCACCGCATAAGAAAATCCACCGTAAAGAGCAAGAACGACACATTGCTGTGCCGTCCGTGCTTTTTTACGCGGTGTACCAAATAAATTTGGC
>JAPKZT010000241.1 GCA_026393655.1 Actinomycetota bacterium
ACAAGCACAACTACTTTGTTGCCGTCGGGTTCAGGCGATGCTTTGAAGACTTCTAAATTGACGCCGGTACCCCGAATTAAAACAATTTGATTTCGATTGAGAAACTCTCCTTCTACGAGACTGGCTAGGTCGTCTGAGTTCTCAATAATTGTGGTTGCTTCGCGCCGACCCAACAAAGTTCCAAGCATCATTCGTACCGCTGGACGCAAAATACGGGCACGCAGATCGTTGGATGCGAACAGATAACCCATTCCAACTGGTGCATTTATTATTTTGGCGGCTGGATAAAAAAAACTAGCCAGCGAACCCAAAACAATTGGTTTGATCGCAATTAAATGCACGATATTGGGTTTGAATTCACGAAAAACTTTTCCGAGTTTCCATATCGACCAAAGTGCACTAAACGGGTTTGTCCCACTTCGAGAAATATTATGGGGTATCACGCGCAAACCTTCGCGCTCAATTATCTCTCTATGTGTCGTGCACCGAACGTGCACAGCAACTTCAAAGCCCGCTTGACGCGCAGCAACTGCACGATCAAGAAATAATGCTGAGAACGCCCAGTCTTCAGTGAATATGAACAAAACTCTTTTCTTTTGTTCTGAGTCAGACATTAATCACCTCAACTTGAGCGCAATAAACATGCGAGTATTAAGAAACTCGGCGCGAGACGAGCCTACTTGCGAGTGGCCTAAACCAAGATGGCGATGAAATTTCCCATTCTCCTTGATATTCAATCGGTGTGGCACCAGTTCCGTTTTTGAAATCATAAACGCCTTTATTTTTTTTCGGATCAATCCCACTCAAATCAATTTGCTGCACCCCTGCCTCAGAACATTTCTCAGCGAGATACCAAAAAACTGAATATGAAGCATAAGTTTTTCTCCCCGCAGGAGTGGTCAGCGCAATAAAATCCCAGGCAAGGTTGTCAAAAATTAAAGCACCACGAATTGCTAATGGATCGCCATTGAGATCGTTAATTCTGACCAACAAAAGTTGACTGCCAAAGACCGAAATTACGCTCTGTAAATCTGAAACAGATCGTTGTAACGAAAGACCTTCGATTTTCTTGTATTCATCCATGAGTTCGTATGCACTTGAAATCTCCTGCGGGTTTGGGGTCTCCCATACAAAAGGTGCATTAACATTTTTTGCCGAGCGCTTTAAATTGCGTTTCCAATTTGGCGAACACTTTTCAACCCGAATTTGTTGATCGGCATTGAGTAAATAAATCATGCTTTGTGCCGCGCCAATTACATCTTTAGCTTTCTTCCACTTATGAAGTCTCAATTTCGTCTCTAACTCACTTGTGGCTTGCAGTGTTATTGATACACGGAAATAAATCACTGAGGCACCCAAGTGTTGTTTGACGGCCCTCACAAAACCTTTACCAATTGTTTTTAGATCACCTAACGGCCCACCTGGAATCCAAACAACAAAGGATTTAAACGGCCCTGGACGAACTAAGCACTGGGCGATAGTTGTGCTAGCTGAATCAGAAGCCGAATCATTTGACGAATAAATAAACCGAAATGTTTGCCAACCAGCATTTGATTTATGATCAGCCCATTGCGCAGATTGGTAGACATTTCGTCCTTCAAAGCTGGCAACTTTTGCATTCCACTCGGCAGTGGTTCCCGTCCAAAAAGACCAGACACCATCACTGATTAAATTCTTCACAAGAAATTCACAAGCCACAAATTTGAATAGTGATCTGGGGCATCGGCCACAACAGCTTCAGGTAAATCTGGCCAGCGAATTACCTCTACACCAAAACTATTAACTATTCGCTGAACATTTTTTGCTGCTTCCGCGTCGCCGAAAAAAGGAAATCCGTAAGGA
>JAPKZT010000092.1 GCA_026393655.1 Actinomycetota bacterium
ATTGAAGTCGGCGTTGACGTGCCGAACGCAACTTGTATGGTTGTGCTTGATGCCGATCGCTTCGGTATTGCGCAGTTGCACCAATTGCGTGGTCGTGTCGGTCGTGGTGTTATTGCGTCACGCTGTTGGCTCGTGACTAGTAATGAAGAAATTCGTTCACCTCGAGTTGATGCTTTGGTTGAGTCAACCGATGGCTTCTATTTAGCAGAAGTAGATCTCGATCTGCGCGGCGAAGGCACGATCATGAATACGGCACAAAAAGGTCGTAGCGATTTGAAACTTGCCTCGTTGCGCAACGACCGCGATTTAATTGAACTTGCACGAGCAACGGCAATTGAAATTATTGATGCCGACCCAACTTTAAAAAGTCATAACGAAATTCGTGACGAGATAGATCTGTTGCTGACCCCAGATGAAGAAGAGTTTCTTTTCAAAAACTAGTTTCAGTCGAAAGTTTTTATTCTCCTAGTGGTGCGAGCACCAAATCCCAACGGTCAAGACAGTCGCTGCATCGATACGCGACGATTTCACCGACCTCCCACAATCCGTCCTCGGGTGGATGAGACAATAAGTGCGCGGTGCCTCCGCAATCAACACAAATAATTGATTCGGTTGGTGGCTCGGCTGGGCCAAAATCCATAAGGTAAGTAAACCACTTTTCTTCGGTGCTTTTTGTCAATAGCGTGAAGATATGCGAGTGGTGGCGGGCGAGTTACGCGGGCGAAAAATTTCTGCTCCAGATGGCACTACCACGAGGCCGACAACTGACATGGCGCGCGAAGCAATTTTTAATGCGTTAACAAGTTTGAATGTGATCGTTGATGCTCATGTATTAGATCTGTTCGCGGGCTCTGGTGCACTCGGCATTGAAGCGTTGTCGCGCGGGGCAAGTCACTGCACATTCATCGAGCGAGATCGTGACGCACTTGCAAGTTTGCAAGACAATATAAAGAAACTTGGCTTGACTGATCGCACAACTGTAATTCGCGCAGATGCCTTGCTCGCAGCGACCAAAGTCTCGGGCATTGATTTTGTGATGGCCGATCCGCCGTATGAGTTTAAAAATTGGCAAGGGCTTTTGTCGAACATCACATCGCCTCTTGTAGTAGCCGAAAGTAACCGCGAAATCACAGGCTTGAACGGCTGGGAGTCAATGCGCTCTAAGCGATACGGTCGAACGCATGTCACCTATTTACGACGGATACCATAAATAGCGCGATGAAAGTCATGTTCCCTGGAAGTTTTGACCCTGTACATCTCGGGCACCTTGACATCATTCGTCAAGCCGCAGCATTGTTTGATGAGGTTGTCGTAGTTGTGATGCATAATCCAGAGAAACCTGCTGGCATGTTTAGTATCAACGATCGAGTTGAGATGGTTAAGTCTTCGACGAGTGACATAAAAGGTGTGACCGTACAACCTGCTGCTGGCTTAGCAATTGACGCAGCCAAGAAGTTTGGTGTTGACTGCATTGTGAAAAGCGTTCGCAATGTTATGGATTTAGATGTTGAAGTTCAGATGGCAAACACGAATTCGGCAGTCAGTGGGATTCAAACGGTGTTGTTGATTCCGCAACCGAAAAATGCGTTTATTAGTAGTCGTTTTGTGCGTGAAATTGCGCATTACGGCGGAAACGTGTCGGCTCTCGTGCCAACGGTGGTTGAAATAGCGATTGCAAAAGCAGAAAAGTAGACTTTATCTAATGCCTAAAAATGTCTTTGACAACTTCGACGATGATAATAATCGCGGCATCTCTTTTGGTACGGAGGTCGTGCCTGTAGAGCTAGGAGATACAGAATCGTTTTTGAACGAGGCGATAGGCGCAATCTCAAGTGCGCCAAACGCACCGTTATCAAGCGCGCCAAAAATTAATCGTGAGCAAATTCTCGGCATCTTGCAAGACGCACTTGATTGTTTGCCCCCAGAGATCACCGAAGCCCGTTGGATGCTAAAAGAACGTGCTGAATTTCTTGCGAAAACTCAACTTGAAGCAGACGAGATTTTAGAAGCCGCACGAGTTCAAGCTGAGCGCCTAGTGCAACGAACTGCGATTGTTCGCCAGTCTGAAGCGCGTGCTCGCAAAGTAATTGAAGCAGCAAATCAAGACTCGCGTCGACTAAAAAGTGAAACGGATGATTTCTTAGATCGCCGTTTGGGTAGTTTTGAAATTCTGCTCGACAAACTAGTCAAACAGGTGAGTGAAGGCCGCACGCGTTTATCGCTTGTCGCTCAGCAACCGGCACATGAGATTTCGTTGGAGAGCGAATCTGTGATGCTATTTGATCAAGACGACGAATTATAAAATACTAAATTACTTAACAGTAAATAGACTCGAGAAAGTTTGTAGACAATGGCATCGCCACTTTTGGTTAATGTAGCCGAACTTCTGCGACGTGTAGGAAGCGTTCGTGAAATCGACCGCCAGATCGAAGCCGATTTTTTTAAGTTTGACGATTCGCGGATTATTGCTGGCTCTCAAGTAGACGTTGCGCTAACGCTCGAAGCATTAACTGATGGCATCGTTGTGCACGGCAAACTTGGCGCACAATGGGGTTTCGAATGTCGCCGTTGTCTCAAGGCTTTAACTGGTCGAGCCGAAGTCGAAGTGCAAGAGTTGTATCAGGCTGTGATCAGCGACCCCGATGCTTATCCAATAACTGGAGAGCAGTTAGATCTGCTCGAAATGGCGCGCGAAAACGTGCTGCTCGCGGTGCCGTTGGCACCGTTATGTCGTGCCGACTGCCCAGGTCTTTGTCCGCAATGTGGCGCAGATTTACAGGTTGACCGCTGTTCGTGTGCGCGACCCGAACGCGACGACAGGTGGGCTGCATTAGATTCACTTCGAATTGATGAGAGTTGACGGGTCTCACAACGGCGAGATACTTCGATCTGAATACTCGTTAAATCCTTCAATCCGACATATATAACTAGGCAAATCTTCCGCTAGCCTTGCAGTTCGTTGTAGATAGTTTACAAAAACGAATTTTTAACCAAAATAACCGAAAGACGAGCTTGCGATGGCAGTTCCAAAGAAAAAGAAGTCTAAATCCAAAGGTCGCATGCGTCAGGCTGCGAACTGGAAGCTGAAGGCGCCAAGTGCAAGTTCGTGTCCACGTTGCGGTATCGCAAAGCGTCCTCATGTCGTGTGTGGCGGTTGCGGTTGGTACAAGGGTCGCATCGCTGTTGTAGTTGACGCGAGTTAATTTCGAGCGTTCGCGTCGTTTGCTTTAACGATGCTGCCAGTTGCTGTTGACGCCTTAGGTGGCGATAAGGCTCCAACCGAAATAATTGCGGGTGCTCGCGAGGCACTTGCTGCCGGAATACCTGTGGTACTTGTTGGGCCAAGCGATCTGCAGGGCCGTGAAGGCTTCGATTTAATAGTTGCCAACGAATTTATTGAAATGCACGAGGATGCTGCAAGTTCGGTTCGCAATAAAAAAGACTCAACACTCGTACGTGCAGCCGAGGCGGTGCGCGACGGCAAAGCCAGTGCGATGATTTCGGCGGGCAACACTGGCGCAACGATGGCTTCTGCTTTATTGCGGATGGGACGCATTGCAGGTGTGAAGCGTCCGGCAATCGCTACGCCAATACCGGCTCCAGGCACGACTCCAACTGTGTTGCTCGATGCTGGCGCAAATGCCGAGGTCGAGCCCGCGTGGCTAGTGCAGTTTGGTTTGATGGGAAGTGTTTATGCCAATGCTCGATTTGCAATAGAAAACCCACGTGTTGGATTATTGTCAATCGGCGAAGAGCCAGGCAAGGGTGACACACTTCGCAAACAGGCTTACGAATTATTTTCGAACGCAAAAAATATTAACTTCATCGGCAATGTTGAAGGTCGTGACATTATGACCGACAAAGTTGATGTAGTTGTTACTGACGGTTTCACCGGCAATGTTGCGCTAAAAACTTTGGAGGGCACGATGCGCGGCGTCGTCAAGGCGTTATTTGTGGCGATCGGTGAACCCGAATACAAAGTTCATGCTGATGCGTTGATGCCAGCGCTGCTGAACCTGTATGCACAGTTTGACCCTGACACTTACGGCGGAGCAATTCTGCTCGGCGTTGATGGTGTTTGCATAATCTCGCACGGCTCGTCTGGTTCTCGAGCAATGCTTAACGGCATCAAAGTTGCCAAAGAGATGGTTGAAGTCGACATGGTTGGCAAAATACGCCAAGCCTTGCAACAGCAATGACAGTTTCGCTCGAAAAGCTTTCTAATAAAATTGGCTACAAGTTTGTTAACGAATCGCTTTTGGCTACCGCAATGCGGCACAGTTCTTGGACAGCCGAGAATGTTGGCTTCGAATCTAATGAGCGGCTTGAATTTTTAGGCGACTCAGTAATTGGTTTTGTCGTCGCCGACATTATGTTTCGGCGTTACCCAGAATTTGACGAAGGCAAACTTACTGACTTGCGCAAAATTGTTGTCAACATGACCGCGCTCTCTAGAGTGGCGACACAACTCGGTCTTGGAGAGTTCGTATTGTTGGGTCGCGGCGAAGCAGCCGGTGGTGGTCACGCAAAAAGTTCGATTCTTGCTAATGCTCTTGAAGCCGTGTTCGGCGCTGTTTATCTAGATTCAAATGCATCCCGTGTGTATGAGGTAGTTCAAGTGCTATTAGTCGACTTGATAGACGAAGCACTTGCAGCATTAAAACAACTCGATGCTAAATCTCAATTGCAAGAACTTGCGGCACGCTCGTCTCTCGCAGTGCCCGAGTATCGTGTGACAGACGAAGGGCCGGATCATGCCAAAATGTTTTTTGCGGCTGTTTATATCGGCAATGACTGGATGGGCGCTGGTAGTGGACGGTCAAAAAAAGTTGCAGAAGAAGAGGCTGCACAACAAGCGATTACAACATTGCGAGATGTTTAGATAATCAAATTGTTGAGCGAGACGAAACGTGCCTGAACTTCCAGAAGTTGAAACTGTTCGGCGTGGTTTACAAGAAAATGTTGTCGGAAGATTGGTTGTAAAAGTTGAAGTTGGTCGTGAACGAACCGTTCGCCGTACTAGTCGTGAAGCATTGATTGACGGCCTTACTGGTGTGCAGATCCTGACGGCGACGCGTCGCGGTAAATATTTGATTTGTGATTTAGATTCTGGACAGAAACTTATGATGCACCTGCGCATGAGTGGCAGATTGATTATTGCTAAGCCCAACGCTGTCAGACCCGCGCATACGCATGTGGTGATGCATTTAGCAACTAGCAATGTTGTTGTGAGCGAATTATGGTTTGTTGACCCGCGAACTTTTGGCGAAGTCGTCGTATTTGATCCTGATTTAATTAAAACTCAAATGCCCGACTTGGCTAATCTCGGTGTCGACCCCCTTATTGATGAGTTCACCCCAGAAATTTTGCGTGAATTATTTAAAAATCGTCGCGGAAATTTGAAAGCACTATTGCTCAATCAACATTTTGTTGCTGGCATTGGCAATATTTATGCAGACGAGATTTTGCATTTAGCAAAACTTCGGCCAGATCGTTTGCCTGGTCGGTTGACACCTGTCACGCTGTCGCGTTTGCATGGGGCAATAATCGAAGTTTTAAACAAGGCTGTAAACGCAGGTGGCAGCACACTTAAAGACACGCAGTACGTTGATTTAGATGGTCAAACTGGCAACTTTCAAGATCAACACCGTGTTTATGGTCGGGCTGGATTGCCATGTTTGACGTGCCGAAAAGGGCGAATTCTTATGACATTAATTGCTGGCCGAACAACCTGTTATTGCTCGGCTTGCCAGCACTAAATTTGGGGAAAAATCAACCAAATGAAGTAATCTCGGCGACTGAGTGTTTCTTAAATCTTTAACCCTTAAAGGCTTCAAATCCTTCGCTGACACAACAGTGATGCAACTCGAGCCCGGCGTGACCGTAGTGGTCGGCCCAAACGGCTCGGGTAAATCAAATGTTGTTGATGCGATCGCGTGGGTACTTGGCGCGCAGGCACCGTCTTCGGTACGTAGTCAGAAAATGGATGATGTAATTTTCGCGGGAACGTCAAAGCGACCAGCACTCGGTCGCGCTGAAGTGATGTTGACGATTGATAACTCGGCTGGGCTGTTGCCAATTGAATTCACTGAAGTCTCAGTAAGCCGCACATTATTTCGCAGTGGCGAGAGCGAATATGCAATTAATGGTGTGCAGTGTCGATTGTTGGATGTTCAAGATCTTTTATCTGACGCTGGTGTTGGCAGACAACAACACGTAATCGTCAGTCAAGGACAAATTGACGCAGTTTTAAATGCTCGACCCGAAGATCGTCGAGCAATCATTGAAGAAGCGTCGGGTGTATTAAAACATCGCAAGCGTAAAGAAAAAGCCGAACGCCGTCTTGAAGGCACCGAAGCAAATTTATTGCGCGCGCAAGATTTATTGCGTGAGGTTCGTCGACAACTTCGACCGTTAGAGCGTCAGGCAGATTCGGCTCGACGGCATGGTGCGATCGCATCTGAGTTGAGAACATTGCAGTTGTATATTGCGGGTCGCGAGATATACGGATTACGAACTCGGCTTGATAATTCGGCCACCGGAAAAGTTGAAGGTGAAGCTAACGAAAAAATTCTGCGTCAGAAACTCGCGGGTTTAGATACTGCAGTCATGGCCGACGAAGCAGAATTAACTGCACGCGGCGAATCAGGCACAAGTGATGAACTAGTTCGTGTTGAGCAACTTCTTGGGCGCGCTCGCGGACAAGTCGCAGTGCTAGCCGAGCGTCGTCGATCAGTAGAACGAGATCGCGGTCAATTGATGGATGCTGGAGTTGTTGCATCACTTGAAGCCGATGTTTCAACTGCGCGTGAAGAACTTGCGCGAGTTGTTGTTGCGCTTGAAGAATCCAAAATGCAAGAACTTGATTTGGCCCGAGACGAATCTGCACTAGTTGCTGACAGGGCGCAAGATGCCGAATCAGCATCGCTGGCGGTTCGAGCTGCAGAAGATGCGTTTGATGCTGCGAATGCATCGTTTTTGGCGGCCGTTGCCGCATCATCTGGCGATAACGCTCGAGTCGAAACACTTCGCGCAGCAGTTGCAGCAAACTCGTCGAGCCTTGGCGAACTCGCGAACACAATTGGTGCACTCGGTTCGCTCAAAGATTTAATCGAAGTTGAAGGCGAGTGGGAGAGCGCAGTATTTGCAGGTTTAGCTGATGCGCTAAACGCCATGGTTATGTCGAATGCTCAAAGTGCCCGCGAATCTTTGGCGCGAATGCGGTCGTCTGACGCAATGGGAGCAGTTGTTGCGCTTGGCGACTGGACATCAAAAGTTGCGCCAGTTGCTGTGCAGGGTGCGTCATCATTGCGATCGTTTGTGCATGCACGTGCTGGCGAACATGCAATTGCTGTTAATTCATTGCTTGACGCATTGTTGGCACGAGTTGTGTTCGTGGATCTGTTTGATCGTGGCGTTGACATTGTGCTTGAACGACCAGATGTTGTGGTTGTCACCAGCAAAGGTGACCGATTGGCTACAACATCGCTAAGAGTCGGCCCGAATGCTGTTACGAGTGCCGCTCTTGAACGCGCTGAAGCAAGAGCCGTGGCGAGTGCGAATGCGTTATCGGCTGCCGAGTATTCTGTGAATTTACGTCGTGTTGAAGTCGCCAGCGTTCGTGAAAGACTTTCTGGTGTTCGATCATCGCAAGACGATATTGAGAACCGCTCGTCATCTGTTGGCTTGCGCCGACGAGAATTTGATGCCAAGGTCGTTGGGTTACGTGAGCGAAAAGGGTTCTTAGATTCACGAATCGCAGAACTTGAATCACGGTTGCAAGCCGACGCGGGTGCGAGAAATGCGGCTGCTGAGCATCGCAGCCGAGTTGAATCTATTTTGGGAGCAGTCGTACGATTATCTGGTGTTGTAGAAGATCATGTGCGTTCGCTGCAAATACGTCAAACAGAGTTGCAAGAACTGCGTCGTCGGCAAAGTACTGAAGTCAGAGAAATTTCGCAACGCCTTGATGATTCTCGCCGTCAGCGAACTGCTCACGAAAAACAACTTGAAGAATTGCGCGAACGCAACCGCCGAATCGAACTCGAAGAATCAGAAGTTAAAGTTCGACTCGAAGGAGCGATCGACACACTGCGTCGTGATCTCGAAGTTGAGCCGCAGCGGGCGATTGACACGCCGTTGCCCGAGCTTCATGAGGGCACTAACCCACTGGCGCGCCAGCGTGAACTTGAGCGTGAACTACGCTTAATGGGGCCAATTAATCCGCTGGCATTAGAAGAGTTCACCGAACTGCAAATTCGAAATACGTTTCTCGAAGAGCAACTTGAAGACGTCAAGAACTCTCGCCGTGAACTGATGAAAGTGATAAAGCAAGTAGATCAAGAAATTCAAAGCAATTTCGCTGCCGCATATGCCGATGTGCGAGACAACTTTACAAAATTGTTTGCGATGCTGTTTCCGGGTGGCACCGGTCGTTTGACTCTGACCAACCCTGACGATTTACTAAATAGTGGTATCGAAGTTGAAGCAAAGCCGAGCGGCAAAAACGTTAAGAAACTCTCGCTACTTTCAGGTGGTGAGCGGTCGCTGACTGCGCTGGCATATCTTTTTGCCGTTTTCCGCAGTCGACCTTCACCTTTTTATGTAATGGACGAAGTTGAAGCGGCACTCGACGATGTCAACTTGCACCGTTTCCTCGCATTGATTCAAGAGTTTCGCCAAGAAGCGCAACTACTAATAGTCAGTCACCAAAAACGCACGATGGAAGCTGGTGACTCTTTGCTTGGTGTAACGATGCAACCAGGTGGTTCATCGCGCGTGATCGTCGAGCGGGTGTCTGCTCAATCAGCGTAAACTTATTTATGCTCGCGCTTAACGTTTTTGCGCACCTTGTTGCAGCAGATACTGCACCAAAAATAATGCTGGTGTTGGCGTTGCTTGTTTCGATTTTTGGAATCTATGTCGTCGTGTCTAGTCGTCGCAACCGCGCGGCTATTAATCACGTAACTAGAGATGAAACTAGTAACGAAGATTTGTCGGTTCGCGATCGAATATCTAAGACACGGTCGTCATTTGCCGGCGCGATTTCGGTTGCATTAACTAGATCGTCGATCACGCAACAAACGTGGGACGAACTTGAAGAAGCATTGTTGCGTGCTGATGTTGGCGTAACAACTACTACTCGTGTTCTAGCGCCACTGCGTGAACTAGTTAAATCAAAAAAAAATTGTTCAACCGAATGATTTGGCAATTGCGCTACAAAATGAGATGACTGCACAGTTGTCGCGAAATTCACGTGAGTTGAATTTTGACTCGTCTTTGGGCGCCCCAAATATCTGGCTCGTAGTTGGCGTTAACGGTGCTGGTAAGACAACAACGATCGGCAAACTTTCCGCTCAACAACGAGCCCTTGGACGCAGTGTTCTTTTGGCGGCTGGCGAC
>JAPKZT010000064.1 GCA_026393655.1 Actinomycetota bacterium
CTGGCAAAATCGCGGTCGTTGGCACCGCACGATTAGTTTGCGCCAAAGTTGGTAAAGCAAAGACCTGGATTGCTCTTGACAGTACATCCTTTAAATCGCCAACAATCACTTCAGTGATAATCGCACCAAGTGCGACCACTACTTTTTATTTGACTGGGCAAATCATTAATGTGCTAGTGATGTTTGATGCTGGTGTAGTGGTGACCGGATCACCACAAATTTTTCTTGACTCCGACACGATTGGAAAGATGACCTACGCCGGTGGCACCGGCACGCAAGTGCTGTTGTTCTCGTATGTAACGGTGGCTGGAGATGTTGACAACGTTGGTTTTGGTCTCAAAGCTAATTCACTTGTTTTAAACGGCGGAACGATTAACTCAATGAACGGAACACCAGCGACACTAACGCATCTTGGGATTGCAAGATCTACGACGCGAAAACTTGGTCCTACGGCGCCCGCAGTTACTACAACTGTGACCACTGTTGCTACGACCGCTACAACTGTTGCTGCTACTACCACGACGACCACCACCACAGTCGCATCGAGTGCGGCGCCGAAGATCACAGCAATAGCTTTTAAAGAACCTGGCGCAAAATGGATTGTCGGTCAAAATGTGCAAATAAAAGTTACTTTTGATTTGCCAGTTTTAGTTACCGGCACACCGTATATCTCTATTCTCTCAGACGGAATCAATAAAGTTACCTACCTCGAAGGTTCGGGTGGTACAAGCCTCATATTTAGTTACACAGTGCTCACCGGCGACATTGATAACACGGGCGTAGGAATGGCCGCCGATGCATTTGTTTTGAATGGTGGAAAAATTTTATCTTTATCGGGAGTTACTGCGGTGTTGACTCATGCGGCAATTGCTCGGTCGAGCCTTCGTAAGATCGCTGCTTCGTAATCGTTGATCCATTAGTTTTTGATTATTAGTGAGCCAATGCGAGTTGCTGTAGTCACTGGTGCGTCGCAGGGTATTGGTCGACAGACGGCTGATGTGTTGGATTCGCTGGGTTGGGCACTTGCGCTAATTGATCTTCAAACAATTGATATAGATGGTTATAAGAATGCAGTTGTTTTCACTGGCGATATCACTGACGAAAAGTTTGTGTCGACAACTGCGACCGAGAGTCTAAAGAAATTTGGGCGAATCGATGCGCTGGTCAACAACGCTGGCATCTCGAACATTGCTCCAGCACTCAAAACTTCCGCCGAGACTTATAGAAAGGTACTTGAAGTCAATCTTGTTGCGCCGTTTTTATTGGCGAAGGCATTCGGTGAAATCATGCTGAACGTTAGTTCTGGCAGCATAGTAAATGTTTCATCTGTTGCGGGTCTGCAAGGCGTCGCCGATCGATCCGCTTATAACGCGAGTAAACACGGATTGATCGGTCTTACTCGAACTCTGGCAGTTGAATGGGGTGCTCGAGGAGTGCGCGTCAATGCCGTGTGCCCTGGTTGGGTGAAAACAGAAATGGATCACAAAGATCAAGCAGGTGGTTCTTACACCGATCTTGATATCACAGACCATGTACCTATGGCGCGATTTGCTCGTCCAGAAGATATTGCTCAGGCAATTGTCTGGCTCTGCGACAGTTCTAAATCTGGTTTTGTCAACGGAGTTGCATTGCCAGTTGACGGAGGATGGACAGCAGACGGTTCGTGGCAATCGCTGAAACTTGAGCAGCGAGGCTAATCTAAGATTTATGTTTGATCAAAATGGATGGGTTACTAATACTGGCGATCAACTCTCCGAGCTGAAAGTGCTCGCTGAATCGAAGACACTTTTGAGTGATTACGAGTTTGCTTCGTCGGTTGAGCAAAATACTCTCGTCTACGACTGCGAACGTTTGGTGCCACAGATTTCAAGTCGAGACGGACGTCGAGCGGTGATGGCTGAGCTTGGTCGGGCGTTGTTATCTGGCCCAGGCATTGTTGCTTTCAAGGGCATGTACCCAGATTCTGCAATTGTCGATCGGGTTTCTGATGTGTATTGGCAGATCATTGAAGAGCAACATGCACGAGGTGAAGCGAAAGGTGATCATTACGCGAAGCCAGGGTCAAACGACCGCGTGTGGAACGTGCAAGAAAAGCTTGCTTTGCGTGACCCAGAGGCTTTCGTCGACTACTACGCCAATGATTTTATTTCATTGATTGCTACATCTTGGCTCGGTCCTGCTTATCAAATTACTACTCAAGTAAATGTTGTCAACCCTGGCGGTGATGCTCAGCAACCCCATCGTGATTATCACTTAGGATTTTTGACTGATGAACAGGCTGTTGATTATCCGACGCATGTGCATTTGTTGTCGCCGGTGTTGACGCTGCAAGGTGCTGTTGCTCACACGAATATGCCTCGCGAGACAGGGCCTACTATGTATTTGCCACATTCGCAAAAAATGGTTTCTGGTTATGTCGCGTGGCGTAATCCGGTGATTAGAAAATATTTTGCAGAGAATTATGCGCAGTTATCTTTACAAAAGGGTGACGGAGCATTTTTTAACCCGGCAGTGTTTCATGCAGCCGGCACAAATCTAACTAAAGATATAAAGCGGATGGCAAACTTGATGCAAATCGGCTCAGCGTTTGGTCGAACTCTCGAAACAGTAAATCGACAACAGATGTCAAACTCTATTTATCCAACGCTGCAGAAACGTAAGGCTGAAGGTTGGTCACAGATGTCGTTGCGAAATAGCGTTTCGGCCTGTGCTGAGGGGTATGCGTTTCCTACAAATCTTGATCGGGATCCACCGCTCAAGGGATTGGCTCCACAGTCACAAGCAGATTTCGTGTGGCAAGCACTTGAGAGCGATCAATCTGCATCTGACCTCAGTGCGACTCTCGACGCGTTAGCAATTCGCCAGCAGACTGACCGTTCTTAAGGCTCAATAGCGACTATTGTTTAATTAAGTTAAATACCTCGCTTGACGAGTATTACTAAATGGGAGACTAACTCATGGCTAACAAAGAACAAAAGAGCAATCCGAACAATAAAAAAGCGGCGAAATTGTCACTCAAAGAGAAGCGACTGAAGAAGCAAGAAAAGAAGAAGAGCTAGATAAAAGAGCTAGTTTAAAAAACTAGTTGTTATTCGTTGCCTTGGCAGCGAGTAAGCGCGTGATTGTCAGCAGTTGTTAAGGAAATCGCGTCGTCGCATTTTATTGCGGTGCAGAATTCGCCGTGCAGATTGGCGACTGTCATCGCATGCACCAACTCTGGGTCTCGATCAATACCGTCAGGACCGACACGATTTGATGTTGAGCAACAATCGTCAACCAGGTAAGTATCAAATCCGAGATTTCCAGCCATTCGCGTTGTTGTCTCAACACAAAAATTTGTGAAGAACCCAACAATTATTAGACGTGAGATTTCAGCACGCCGCAGTTGAACTTCTAGTGAGGTGCCGATAAAACCACTATTCACGTCTTTTTCGACGACAATGTCGGCTGAAGTTGGTTCAAATCCTGGTTTTTGAGCACCGGTGGGTAGCGAAAACTTTAAAGGTGATGCCGCCTCGCGTGAGTCGTGACGTGTGAATGCAACTTGAAGACCGGCATTGCGCCACGCGGACAACAAATGCAACATTTTGGTTTCAGCATCAGGATTATTTCGTCTGCCGGTTGGTCCACCCCAATGAGAAAGCACATCGACGCCGACCTGAACGTCAATCAATAGCAAACAAGAGTCTTTATCGAACCTTGTAATCATTCGAGGAGACTAATCCAAATCAAAAGTTGTCTTGTCAATCAAATGTTCAGGCTGATCTGATTTAAGAAGAAAGCAATTACCGACAACTAAAACTTCAATGTCGGTTCGCATGAAACACCGAAAAGCATCTTCGGGAGTTTCTACTATTGGCTCACCACGCACATTAAATGAGGTGTTCACAAGTACTGGGCAACCCGTCTGAGACTTAAATTCAGTCAATAAGGCGTGATAGCGAGGGTTGACGTCGCGGGCAACTGTATGCACTCGCGCTGAATTGTCGACATGAGTAACAGCAGGAATAACTGAACGCTGAACCTCTAGTCGCGCTATTCCCGTTTTTTCGCTATCGGCAGGAGATGCTGGGGTGAGTTTTGATGAAGCAACACCGGTTACGAGAAGCATGTATGGGCTGTCGGAAGTTAAATCAAACCAGTCAGAGACATCTTCACGAAGAACACTTGGTGCAAACGGACGAAATGATTCGCGCTTCTTAACTTGAAGGTTCAGTCGTTTTTGTACGGTAGGCGAGCGTGGATCAGCCAATATTGAACGCGAACCCAATGCTCGCGGACCAAACTCCATACGGCCTTGATGCCAACCAACTGATTTGCCCGCAGCAAGTGCTGACGCCGTATCAGTAGAAATTTCTTTGTCGGTCAATTCTTTAAAGATCGCACCCGATGCATCCAGCCGTGTAACGATTTCACTTTGCGAATATTCCGGTCCGAGAAATGATCCACTCATCGCATCTGCGTTTGGCTTTAATACTCGTTCTCGTCCAAGCCCGAGGTGATAAACGGCGAGTGCTGCGCCAACCGCGCCACCCGAGTCACCAGCGGCAGGTTGTATCCATATATTGTCAAAAATATTTTCGCGATGCAGTACACCATTAGCGACACAATTTAGAGCGACTCCGCCAGCCAAGCACAAATTGCGCATGCCCGTTTCATTGCGAATATTTCGCGAGATCTTAATCATTACTTCTTCAACTATTTTCTGTACCGATGCGGCAAGATCCATCTCGCGTTGTGTGAGCTCATCATCAAATCCTCGAGTAGGCGCTCCGAATAGTTTTGCGAATTTCGAATTCGTCATCGTCAGGCCCGTGCAGTAATTGAAATACTGCATATTCAAAGAGAATGACCCGTCGTCACTGATGTTGATCAAATTTTCTCGAATAATGTCGGCGTATTTTGGCTCGCCGTAAGGCGCAAGACCCATAACTTTGTATTCACCCGAGTTAACTTTAAACCCCGTGTAATAAGTGAATGCTGAGTAGAGAAGCCCAAGTGAATGTGGAAAATGTATTTCATTAAGCGTCTCAAGATTGTTGCCGCGACCAATACTCGTAGATGTCGTGACCCACTCACCAACACCATCCATTGTCAGTACTGCCGCATCTTCGAACGGCGACGGAAAGAATGCACTTGCTGCGTGGCTTAAGTGATGCTCCGAGAAAAGGAGCCGATCACCGAGGTCGCCAAATATTGGCTCAAGTGCTTTTGCGATAACTTGCTTTTGAAATAATTTCTCTTTTAGCCACACGGGTAGAGATCGCGAAAAAGATCGAAAGCCTTTTGGCGCGAAAGCCAAATATGTTTCAAGAATTCGATCAAACTTAAGAAAGGGCTTGTCATAGAACACGACGTAGTCGATTTGATCAGGTTTTAATCCCGACGACTCTATGCAATATTTGACTGCATTCGTTGGGAATTCTGCGTCATGTCTTACGCGAGTGAATCGTTCCTCTTGAACTGCAGATTTAACTTCGCCATCGATAACAAGGCAAGCCGCCGAATCATGGTAGTAGCCAGAGATGCCGAGAATTGCCGTCATCTAGAACAGGACGTAGATAAACGGCGCAAGCGGCGAAGAATGTGCCAGCACTAGCAGTCCACCGATTATGACCAAAACTAATAAAACTGGTGCGAGCCAAAGCTTTTTATTGTGCTTAAGAAACTTCAGAAACTCTTTTAAGAATGACATTGTGGATCCCTTGAGATTATTAGTACTGATTCTTGAAAGAGTCTAATGAATAACCGCTGATTTTTCGGCTTTGCCAGTTAGTTGCAAGATTCTTAGTTTTGAGGTGCAATTCGTCTCGCCCGAAGAGTCGCATCGCGAGCGCCAGTGGAGAGATGAATACATAAAACAAGACTCCAAGGATGATTGGGCTCACAAATCGAGCCAATAACAGGCTGAACTTCATCCATAATCGGTTCGGTGTGTTTAACAAACTTGGTCGGGAGAATGAAACTACAAAAGTTAGGCAACTTAGAGCTACGAGCAATATTTGCCATCCTTCAGGCTTATCTCGAAAACGCAGAAGCGCAGCAAGAACGGCGAATATGCAACCAAACATGATCCCGAAACTTCGGTCGCTAGCGCTAGTCGTCTTACCTATTTTCTCCAAGCCAAGTGCA
>JAPKZT010000284.1 GCA_026393655.1 Actinomycetota bacterium
CTCGTACGATGATCATCATCGTAAAAAGTGAAACTGCATTACATAAAAGTGATCGCATAATTTAAACTTTCGACTAGTTCTAGCCGCGAGTAACTCGAGCGCCAGATGGTTTCATCATAAACACGCCCGAACTGACTTTCTCCATCCCTCCACCTTGTGCGTAACAAACACCGCTCGCAAAATCAAGAATTCGACGCATCACCCTCGTATCGGTGTCTTGCAGATCAATAATCACTGGAGTGCCTTTTCTGAAATGATCCACGATCCCTTTGACCTCTTCGTAACTTTGTGGACAGACCGTAATCGGCGTCGTTGAGGGAGAAACCGCTCGAACACTTGCATCAGCACGGCGACCGGCTGGAGGCCTGATCGTTAGACCAGAGTCATGCTGTTCTTGTTGCCTACGAATTGATGCCTCTGTCTGCAAATCGCCTGAGCCATCATCCTCATCAAAACGGGATCGATTGCCTTGACCTTGACTATAAGCCGGAGCAGAACGGCGGTCATCGCGAATGTCCCTGCCAAAATCTTGCTCATTTTGTGGCTCGTCTTGGTAGTCGTCATACGAGCCATCGTCACCCAGACCCAGATAATCCATCGCACGTCGAAACATTGACATCAGAACAGTTTACTTGCCAGAATGCTCTTAAAACGGGACTTAATTTGCGCTTTTATTACCTCGCGCCAAACAATCCTGACCCTATACGCACAGCAGTTGAACCTTCTTCTACTGCTATTTCAAGGTCTGCAGTCATCCCCATACTTAATTCTTTGAGACCCAAATCTTTGGCTATTTTGCCGACGAGACGAAAGGCATTTCGAGTTGCTGCCGTATCGCTTTGCGTTGGCCCAACAGTCATTAACCCAATGACATCCAGACCAAGGCTCACAGCCTTGGTGTACAAAGTCTCAACATCGCTCGGCTCACAACCACCTTTATCAGGCTCATTTGTTGAGTTGACTTGCAACATAATCTGCACCGGTTTGATTAGTTTTACCGTCAGGCAACGCTTGGCGATTTCAACTACCAAACTTAGGCGGTCAACGCTTTGCCAAACATCGACACAATTAACAAGCGATCTGATTTTATTACTTTGTAATCGCCCAATAAAGTGCACTGGCAATCGTTGATCTTTTGGAACTTGCTCGAATTTCGCGATTAACTCTTGCGCGTAGTTCTCGCCCACTGCTTCACACCCAGTTGTAAATGCGCTAGTCATAGCAGTCGCATCAAAAGTCTTGGTGACTGCAATCAACTTAACGTTTTTGCCACCTGCATTTAAAATGCGGGCGCGAATTGCCGAAACACGCTCGGTGAGTGCTTCTAAGTTCGGCGAACTATATGTCGTCACCGACATTCAACAATTACTTTAGAAAAGATGGAAGGTCGTCGTCGTCATCATTGATCAACGGATCAGAGCCGCCGAATAGTTCTTTCAATCTCGCAGGCTTCGGGTCTGGACGAGTCGTACCCGAAGTCGCCGTATTGCGACCGTCACTTCGAGTGGTTGAACGCTGTGACGATCCATCCCATCGATCGAAGCCAGCGGCAACAACCGTGACGCGAACTTCATCATTAATATCATCGTCAATAACCAAACCGTGAATAATGTTTGCATCTTGATGTGCGACACTTCGCAGAATCTCCATTGCGTTCGTTACTTCAAACAACCCAACATTTGACGGGCCAGTGATATTTACAATCACGCCGCGAGCACCTTCGAGCGATGCCTCAAGCATTGGCGAATTGATCGCCGCATTAGCCGCAACTGTCGCACGATTTTCTCCGGTTGCAGAACCTGTACCCATCAGTGCGGTACCTGCATTTGCTAACACAGCCTTGACATCGGCGAAGTCGGTATTTATCAAACCTGGTGTCGTGATTAAACCAGTAATGCCAGAGACGCCCTGAAACAAAACGTCATCGGCTCGCTTGAATGCCTCAAGCAAAGTCGTCTTTTCGGTCGAGATCGTCAACAATCTTTCATTTGGAATAACAACGAGAGTGTCGACTTTTTCTTTAAGCGCAGCAATACCAGCATCTGCTTGTACTGCTCGACGACGACCTTCAAAAGCAAACGGACGAGTAACGATTGCAACGGTGAGAGCACCCTCAGATTTGGCGATCTCTGCGACAATCGGTGCCGCGCCAGTTCCTGTTCCACCACCTTCACCAGCGGTGATGAATACCATGTCAGCACCAGCAATAATTTCTTGAATTTCGGCACGATGTTGTTCTGCCGCTTGACGACCAACTTCTGGGTCAGCGCCAGCGCCAAGACCTCTTGTTAACTCGCGACCAATATCAATTTTCGTGTCTGCGTCACTCATTAGCAACTGCTGAGCGTCTGTGTTTATCGCAACGAATTGAACTCCGCGCATTCCAGATTCAATCATTCGATTTATTGCGTTAACACCGCCACCGCCAACACCAATAACTTTGATGATTGCGAGATAATTCTGAGGCTGACCTGCCATTTAAGATAACCCCACGAAAATAAACATTCCCCCTATTCTGCCATATTTTCTAACTAGCAACAGGCATCTCGCCAATGCCCTACTTTGACTGAACAGTAGGGATATCGGGGTTACTCAGGTCGATTGAGATTATCTGCTTTGCATCCTGCCTTCGAAGCAACACCACCAGCGAAATGAGTTTATTTAGCACATTTACCGGCTCACCAAAATTA
>JAPKZT010000129.1 GCA_026393655.1 Actinomycetota bacterium
CCACAAACACCTGATGCTTGATAACGCAGCACACCAGTTTTGTCATCAGCACAAGCCAAAATTTGTTTGTTGACGGTCACGTCAGCAACAGCACTGTTCTTGGTTGCACATTTACCATCTTGAGCCAAAGTCATTTGCCGATTATTGTTATTTACACAAATCTTTGGTGACGCACCACTGTCTAGCCATTCAACTTTTACTTCATTGTCAGACGAACAAGAGTTATCTGCGGTGTCACGCAACACCGAAGTTGATTTATTTACACACACCGAAATCAAACCAGGAATCTCGACAGGCAACACAACGGCCAGATTCGAGCCAGCTGAACCAGTCGTTCCAGAAGAACCACTAGCACCAGTCGAGATATTCGAAACATTTGCAATCACTGGCACAGTTGTGCCAACAGCGCTAGCCACGTTTTTGTTATTTGTTTTAACAGGCTCAGTCGTCTCAACAGGCTTCACTGTTTTCACAGTTTTAGCCGGCACAGTTGTAGTTGTTGAACTAGTTACAGAACCTTTGCTACAACGATCGTCTTGCGCCGCACGAGCTGCGTTGCCGGCAGGGTTAAGACAAAGCGAAGCCAAACTTGTTTTTTTGGTACTCTGCGTTGCTGCAGACACCTGATTTTCAGAACCTTCGATACAACGATCGTCTTGCGCCGCACGAGCTGCGTTGCCGGCAGGGTTTAGACAAAGCGAAGCCAAACTTGTTTTTTTGGTACTCTGCGTTGCTGCAGACACTTGATTTTCAAAACCGCCAAAGACTTGGGTGAATACGATGCATAAAATTAGAACCGGGCTAATGGTGAGGCGATTTTTCATACAACCTTCCTATGTGAGACTATAGGTACAGTGTCAATGCAATTAATTGATTTCAATGGTATCACTAATTATTATTGATATCAATAGTTAAAATTGGTAGCGTATAAAGGTAATTAACACGAAACGCCTCTTAGATAAACGAAAGCAGCATTAAATATGGTGTCCGATGTGAATAGCCAGGAGAAAAAGGTTGCGTTTCCTCGGCCGAAAGTGGTGAGGGCCGTGGTGCCCGCCGCTGAGGCGCAGAAGCGAATTATTGATACCGCAATCGAGATGCTGCGAACAATCCCTTTCGACAAGGTGACTTCTCGGGAAATCACGAAACGGGCGGGCCTCGCGCAGCCAACTATCGCAAGAAATTTTGGATCGATGGAAGGATTATTTGTCCACATAACATCGGTTCTGTTGGAAAACGCATTTGCTCGCTTTCCAGAAGTTATTAATCAAAACCTTTTTTTTGACAGTGATTTTTTATTGCGGGTTCGATTGATTTCGTGGCTCATCTCGGAAGGTTCTTCACCGAAGTTATTTAATGTGAACTTCCTTCAAGAAAATATGCGCCCCTTTGCAAACCAAGCAGGCGGGATCCGCGACAGAACATCGTTTACCTGGTTGATTCTCGTTACATTGCTAATTGAGGGTTATGCAATCTTTGCCGGCATGCACGATCTCACCGATACTCAGCTCACAGATTCACTGACAATGATTGCTGCACTCAGGGCCAAGTTGCCCGAACTCGAGCGCGAGCTGGGCTGGACGCAATGACGGCCTACTTTTGCAGGGCACGAGGGATTTGAACCCCCGACCATCACTAAAAAAATTGCTCAGTTGCCTGTCAAGCGCTCAACGTCCAGAAGATCCTTCAGTCGCCCGGTCGCACGTTTGTTCTTCAACAAATCATCACGTCCAATAAACGGCACATTCAGCCCGTCAACATCAACTACCAGTCGATTCGCCCAAGCACTTTCAAACTCGACACCGCTAATCGAAGTGATGATATCGATTCGATAGGGCGGATATCCGAGTTGCACTACCCGATCAAGAGTTGTGAAGTCGTCCGTCAAGAGATTGAGACTACCGAAACCAAATTTGGTGAGACAGTCAACGATCTTTACTGCATTTTCAGGATTCGCCCAAACCCATGCATCAAAGTCGTCGGTGGCGCGAGGGTAACCATGTGCCGCGAGTGCATAGCCACCGACAACTAAAAATCGAACATCGTTAGCGACGAATAATTCGACAAACTCGTTGAAGTCCTTGTCGAGTTTCATCAGCACCCCCGAATACTCTTTGACGAATAATCTCGACTGCAGCAATTCTCTCTGCTGGTTCACGGCTCAGCCAATATTCAAGCTCAGAATCACCTTCGTGCAATTTGACTCGATTCACTACCAATGCCATCTGACCATTGTGGCGAAGCGGTATTGACATACCCATATTGTAACGAAGATACGCCGTAACGACCGCAGCACGATCTTTGAAACGTCCCCTCACCCCAAGTATGAGTTCGTGATCGCGCTAAAAATCAGCCAGTCATCAGTGCGACACCAATGTCATTCGCCGAGAAGGCACTCGACTTCTAAAATTTTAAATCACAGCACGCGGTTGGAGTAGCCATCGGTTGCAAATGGATTGAGAACTTGACGCTTCCACATCCCATTGCGTTGTGCTTCAGTGAGATTCGCGTTGTCGGCAACATCAATCCACTGAGTACGAATGACATGAAGTTGGTGGTCAATAATGTCTCGCGCTTCGGACTCATCTAAGAAATATGTTTCAGCAGCACCCACACAACCCATAAGTTGACTGAGTCGAAATCCGTTTCGACCGATTGCCATCGCCTGCGCTGCCTCACCACCAGAACGAGTCTGTGGACAGATGTCGTACGCGGGAGTAAGTGTCAACATTTTCCCATCCCAAAATGCTGCGTGATTTCTTGCATGATCGTCAGTATTGCCAACACAGATATTGAAAACAATGCGTGAGAAGAGTTCTTTTAACGTCTGCTTCGGAGATGTGAATCTTTCTCTAATCATGTCAGCCAATTCAAAATACGTGGCGTATCGACCTGTCATTTCATCAAGCTCAAAAAGAGTAAGCGCAGACACCGCCATCTTGCGTTGCCCGACAGTGCCGGTTCGATCAAACCGTTCAATGAGCAACACATCATGGCCGAGACTGGTGGTCAACTCGGTCGCAGCAACATTTAGCCCCACACGGCGTGCTAAATCCATTGCCAGTGCTTCGGCTTTTACTACTGGGTACGGATCGGTGCTTGAAGAAAACTTTGCAATGAGTTTGCGGTTGCCGTCGTCAAGAAGTGCTTTCGGGCGAGCACCACCAATCGATGAACCATGGAGAAGTGCTCCATCAACTGACGCAGAGAATGGTTCGCCGGCTTCCAATCGCTCTGCAGCAAATCGAAGTTCTTCGAGGGTTCCGTTTCCGTCCCGCGATATATAGGTGTCGGCGCTGGTTTGAAAGTCGAGTGCCCCAAAACGATCTGAACCAGATTCGAGTAAATAATCAACAAGGCTCATCTCGTGAGATTGATACACGCCATCAATTTGACTGAGGTGCCGATGGTCAATCACACGTTGGCCCCAAGCATCAGGTGCACCGTCATTGATGCATCCAGCAACTCTCAATCCTGCTCGCGGTCTGATGCGTCCTGGTTGAAGTGGAAGCTCTGGCGCATATAGCGATACTGCGTTGTCTCGTGCCAGATAGCTGCGTGCGTAGTTGAACACGAGTGTGTCACCAACTGGTTCAAGTACTCCACAAACTATTGGATTAGTTGCTTGCGGCAACCACACCCACACATACACGCGCGAGTTTGTGTTGTTAGAAGTCATCATGCACCATGGTGCTTGGTTCGCGGACGCGAGTTGGAAGTAAAGCAAGTCGGCTCTGAACTCGCAAAATTAAATCAGGGAGTGCTTCACGTTCAATATCAAAAAGGTGAACCCCTACAAGAGTTGCGACTTCAAAGACAGTTCCAAGTGCAACCGTTGGGTCGCCGCGTTCTACTTTGCGCAGCGTGACCGCGGTAATGCCGGCCCTTTCCGAGAGCTCGGCGGCTGTCCAACGCCGCTCTTTTCTGGCACGCGCTACTTCTAGGCCGAGCAATTGCGCTGCTTCACGAGTTGTCTTTGACCATTGATGATTTATACGCATCACCTACCCCCTTTAACAATAAAATACTATCAGTTAAGGTGTTTAAAGATAGTTTAGTGTTGGTTTTGCGTTAGTTTCGCAATAGTTTCATTAACTTTTCTCGTTAAAGCCATAAGTGCTATTTGAGTTGCAGCCATTTTGCGAGAGCACGCAACTCGTCAGTGAGCGCGCCGTTGATAGATGCTCGCTTGATGCCTTTTTCGGTGTGCACACTTTGCACGAGCAACTTCGAATTGGCGCGATCGGCTTTGAGATCGACTCTGCCGACTAATTCTCCATTCATCATGAAAGGCAAGACGTAATAGCCGAACTTGCGCTTTTCTTTAGGTGTATAAATCTCGATGCGATAGTGAAAATCAAACAGCCGCTCGTTACGTGGACGACACCAAACAAGCGAATCAAACGGTGACAATAATGCAGTGGCGTAAAGCTTCTTGGGCGGTTTTGCGGATCGATGGACAAATGCTTTTTCGACCCATGTATTAACTGTTACTTCTCGCAACTCGCCTTGTTCGACGAGTTCGTTGACTAACGGTTTTATAACCGCTGTTTTTTGTCGGTAGTAATCAGCGAGATCGGTCAGAGTTGCCACGCCTTGTGCTTTTGCTGCTCGCACTAACAATTGTTTGCGCGCTTCATCTTCGGTTGGTGTGGGTGTGTTACAGATCTTTGCTGGCAACACGCGCTCAGTGATGTCGTAGATGCGAGCAAAATCAGAGCCACGACCCCACGACATCAGTTGCCCAGTGAGAAATAAATATTCAAGTGCCGTTTTTGCTTCATCCCAATCCCACCAGGTCTTTTTATCAGCGCCTTTTTTTTGGGTGCGCGTCGAAAGTTCGCGTGCCGTAACCGGCCCGTTTGCCTCGACGTGTTTCAAGATGCGTTTTACAAACGCTTTGTTGTCGGCATAAAAACTCGTCAAACCCCAGTGTTTGATTTTGCCTGTGCGAGCAGCGTTCATCTTCCAGCGAAACAACGGCTGAATTTCGACTGGCAGTATTGCTGCTTCGTGCCCCCAGTATTCAAAGATCTTGCTTTGTGCCGTGGCTTTATTTATTGCATTTCGGTCGTGATCACCAAGTCGCGCGAAAAGTGGCAACTCTTGACTACGCACGAGAACATTCACCGAGTCAATCTGAATCACGCCAAGTTTTTTGATCACTTCAACTGCATCGGCAGTAGACGATTTAGATTTTGAACGCGGTTTATCAAAACCCTGCGCAGCAAGTGCCAACGAACGCGCTTCAACGATTGTTAGTTCGTCGAGCCGTTTTGGCATCGCGGATTATTTGCTAGTCAGCGACAGTAATTGTGATCGAATTAATTACAACATCTTCAACAGGTCGATCGCCTGGTCGCGTCGCAACATTTTGCATCGCATCAACTATTTCGAGCCCCTTGACAACTTGGCCGAACAACGAATATTGCGGCGGCAGACCGACGCCGCTTGAGCCGCTGACGATAAAAAATTGTGAACCGTTTGTGTTTGGCCCGGCATTTGCCATCGCCAGACTTCCGATTTGATATTTACCCGGCTTCGGTAGTTCATCCCCAAATTTATAGCCAGGGCCGCCGCGACCAGAACCTTCAGGGTCGCCACCTTGGCACATAAAGTTTTTAATAATTCGATGAAAAATCACGCCGTCGTAATAGTGATGCGCGGCAAGAAAAATAAAGTTGTTGACCGTCAGCGGTGCAGCAGCGGCGTCAAGTGCAATCACGAGCGTGCCTAGAGTCGTCTCCATTGACACGCTGTAACGCTTGGTTGGGTCAATGCCCATCGGTGGCATGCTCGCGAATTTTTTGATTGTTGCGGCCGAACCGTCGAGAGCCGGAAATTCTGCAGGTTGTGTTGTTGACATAGCCCTGAACCCTACACTCGTGTCATGGCAGAAACGACTAGTAACGGCAATTTAGATACCGCGCTGATTGACGCGATTGAACTTGATTTAAACGGCGTAGATGCAGCCATGGAGCGACTTGAAAAAGGCACATACTTCACTGACGAAGTCACTGGCGCACCGCTCGAAACTAATTTTCTGATCTCGAATCCGCTTGCTCGCCGCAACTCATAATTTACGAATAGCGGATTAGATAGTTCGCGAATCTCTAGCGCGTTGTAATTGCATCCATTGAGGCATCGAGCGTCATCACAAAACTCGAGCCAGGTAAACAATCTTTAAGTGCAGCCGCATTTTCGTCTGCTTGTTGCTGCGAATCAAACGCTTTGAATTGCACCGTGTCCCACATTCGGCCGTCACCGATAATCGTGCCCTCCGCTGCGAAATTTGTCGCGCTCTCGATTTTAGAAAATGCGCTGTTGCGATTGTCTGTTTGACGCACGACCATTAACACTGTTCGCGAATTGCCGGCGTTCGCCCGACCAGCCTTGTCAAGTGCGATGTCTTCTGGTCGACAGCACACGATAATCGTGCGTTGCATGCCGGCTGCTTTGTGCTTGTGTTTTTCACTGAAATCTTTTCGCGACTGCATTTCAATGAACGATTTTCGAGTGGCGTAGCGCACAATCGCAATTCGATCCCAATCTTCACTGCCGACGTGATTTTTATTTACATCTGCCACAAAAACAATGTCGGCACCAATTTTGCTGAGCACACTTGATGGGTTGTAACGATCGTCGGCTTCGCGACCACTGATTGATTTATCCATGCCATCATCACTCTGGTACTGCGCGACTTCGTGATACTTCATTAAGTTGACCATATAAATCGGCCCGTCATTTTCTGGGGCCCGCGTCGCTAAATCAATTCCGTATTCTTTGTTGATTGTTCCGTAATTATGTTTAAGATTCGGCTTGTCGCTCATGACAAAAGCATATTCTTTCTTCAGCAATTCAAACGACCCGAACCCATTGGCACGAACCTGCCCTGGCACCTAACAAAAAAGTTAGTTCTTGCGGTAAAGAGCTGTGAAGAACCCGGGGAAGTATTTGCTTTCTGAAATTCGCTGATGCGAAACTTCTTCATAGGCGAGTTCTTGGTCGAACAATTCAGACTCTGAATTGAAATCTTTAAATTGATTAATTGAAGTTGAAACTAGCTTCGCCCCCAAATTTGCACAGACTTCAGTGATCTCTTGCAGAGTATGTTGCGTTTCGTGTGGATGTAAAACTTGATCGCGAAACCATGAGTACAGATGCGTGTCGTCGGTCTTGACATTGCTTAATCGTGAATACTCTTTCAACAGATCGCCCTCAGAAGCACCACCTGCAGCCAATTTCTCAAAGTGCTGGAGAAATGGCCTACGACCGTAGAGGTGATAGAGACCGACGTAAAAATATCCGCCTGACTTGACATAATTTTCTACACAACGCTGAATTGCAGCAATGCAATTATTTGTGTGGTGTAGAACGCCAAGCGAGATGCAAATATCAAACTTCTCTTTGGGTTCAAACTTGAAAAGATCAGCGACTTCATATTTAACATTTAAACCGAGTGAGTCTGCAGCTTTTTGGGCGGTATCGATAGCAACCTGGTTGAAGTCAATTGACGTAACCGACGCTTGAAAACGATCTGCAATTTGAGCAGAAAGCCAACCAACGCCTCAGCCAACTTCTAGAACTTTCAATTTTTTCGTGAGAATGTTTGTTAATACTGGATGATTATTGAGCGAAACACCAGATTTAATATTTTTTTGATACTCATCAATGTCACCGAAAATATTAAACGGCAACTCTTTGTAAAACTTCAGTACATCTTCGTTAGCGAAACTCAATTTTGTTTGGTCACTTTCGCTTAGAACATCGGGTAGTTGTCGTCTGAGACTTCGCCGGCGCGTGGAGAGCCTTTGCCACGAAAAAACTTACTTAAGAACTTTACGATGCGCGACAAAAAACTCATAGCGCTAATTCTCGCACAAGATGCCCCGCCACCGCGTCGTAACCCGCGTCGGTTAAATGAGCTCGATCAACAAATAGCCACTCAGGTTGCTGAAGTTCTGGTGCTTCGTTGAGATCTAAATACTTCATGCCAACCCTTGAACAAATAGTTCGTAAGTCTTGACTGTATTTTTTCTTGTAATCAGTCAGTTCTTTTAGTACTAGTGAAAACCCCTCACCTTCTTGATCCAAAAGTGCAAACAGTTGTGTCTCTTGGGTAGACAATGTTTTGCTCATCCATGGCGCAAATGGTTGCAATGCAAAACTCGCAGTTGTGCCGTGATGCGCTGCAAACATTTGCAAATATTCGCAGTCGCGTTCAAACACTTTCAACATTGCAGAATACGACTCAGATTTTGTCGTCGTCTCCGATGGTGACAACGAAGCGACACCCTTGCCGATACCAAACTTATTTAATAATCCGTTAACCAACATCCGCAAAAGCTCTCGGTTACCAACTGCAGCCGTTGCCATTTGCTTTTCAAAAAATGACTGCTGAAAAAAAGCTCCATACATTGGTGAAAAACTTCCTGGCAGTAACAACCGAGTCAGATTGTTGATTCCAGACATCACAACGATTGGCCCATCTACCTTGGTTGTATTTGAAAGATGCACGAGCATCGCTTCTTGAGTTGAGTTAAAAGCCCGACCACCAAAATTGAGCCAACTGTGTTCGGTTAGTTCATTAAGACGACTCGTGATTGTTGAGCCATCAGATGTGGCTCCGATTCCGAAGACAGTGCTTCCGCCAATTAAAAGTGCTGTCGATTTCGTGCTTTGACCGCCAGTAGTTTTTCGAAAACCTCGATCATCAGTTGAAACAGATTTTAAGACAACGTTGCGTGGATTAAAATACATCAGATATGGAACCCACTCTTGGCGCGTGCCAAGTTCGTCGTAGTCAACCATCTGAGGCACAATTACATTTCGTTGCTCAACTGCTGAGCGAGCATCTTTAGCGCTGGCGCTCAAAATGTTCCTTCGGTAACGGGGCTTTATCAACCCAATAACTTTGCGCCGACTTTTTTGAAGTCAACCGACCCAAGCCAAAGACTCTTCGCATAACGCCAACTACGACTATCGCGCACCAAACGACGAACACGAAACTGCGCTTAATCAAGTGCGAACTCTTTTTGCCAGTCAGAGTCATGCTCAAACGCCGGTTGTTCAGATTTTGATAACAACAACGAACCGATCACTAGATAATCCATGTCGGTGCGCATGAAACATGTGTATGCCTCTTCTGGCGTGCAAACTGGCGGTTCACCGCGAACATTAAACGAAGTGTTTAGCAATACCGAACAACCGTGGCGCTGTTTAAACACCGATAGCAAACTGTGAAATTCTGGATTTGTTTCTTGATGCACTGTTTGCACTCGCGCCGAAAAATCAACATGCGTCACTGCCGGAATCTCTGATCGCACGACATTTAATTTGTCGATTCCAAAAAGTTTTGACATGTCGTCGTGATCTTTGCTTCGACGATGTTGTGCAACTGGAGCGACGATCAACATGTACGGGCTTGACTGATCAAGGTCAAACCAATCTGTGACATCTTCTGCCAAGACCGCAGGCGCAAAAGGACGAAACCCTTCACGAAATTTAATTTTGAGATTCATCTTTTTTTGCATGTCCGGATGACGGGCATCACCCAAGATTGTGCGATTGCCGAGTGCCCTAGGGCCGAACTCCATTCGACCTTGAAACCAGCCAACAACTGCACCGTCATTTAATAAATCTGCGACACGCGTGTTGAGTTCTGTTGTCGCAAGTTTTTGATAAGGAACTGCTTTTGTATCTAAAAATGTCGAAACTTCGGCATCAGAGAATTTCGGCCCAAGATAACTGCCGCGCATCGCATCACCGGTTTTCACAGTTCGTGGCTTGTCGAGATATTTGTGCCACACGCCAAGTGCCGCACCAAGTGCTCCACCAGCGTCTCCTGCCGCAGGTTGTATCCACACATTTTCAAAAATATTTTCGCCAATTAGTTTTCCGTTGGCGACACAGTTCAACGCAACACCACCAGCAAGACAAAGATTTTTTGAGCCGGTTGTTGCGCGCGCGTATCGTGCAAGACGGCCGACAACGAGTTCGGTGACTTCTTGCATCGAACGAGATAGATCCATTTCACGCTGCGAAAGTTCTGACTCTGGGTTTCGCGCTGGGCCGCCAAACAGGCTTGCAAAGCGTTGACTAGTCATTCGATTGCTAACCGGGAAATCAAAATATTCCATGTTCAATCGAAAACTTCCGTCTTGTTGCACTTCGATCAGATGCTCAAGAATCGTGTCGACATATTTTGGTTCGCCATACGGGGCGAGTCCCATCATTTTGTATTCGCCAGAGTTGACTTTGAAACCGGTGAAACTCGTGAACGCCGAATAAAGCAAACCGAGTGAATGTGGAAACTTTATTTCTTTAATCACTTCAAGCGAGTTGTCACGGCCGACCGACAAACTTGTTGTCGCCCACTCACCGACACCATCGATTGTCAGTACCGCTGCTTCTTGATATGGCGACGGATAAAAAGCCGACATCGCGTGGGCTTCGTGATGTTCAGCGAATAATACTTCTCCCGAAAAATTTAAAAACTTTTGAATCTGTTCTTTAGTTTGCAGCTTTCCGCCGAACCAAAGCGAGCCGGCAGCGGCGAAAGATTTTCGACCGCGCGGCGCATACGCCATGTGAGTCTTAACGATTCGATCAAATTTGAGCATCGGCTTGTCGTAGAACACGACGTAGTCAATTTCGCTCTCTGAGATATTCGCTTCAGCCAAGCAAAAGTCAGTGGCATGGCGAGGCAACCGAGAGTCATGTTTTCTACGCGAGAACCGTTCTTCTTGGGCGGCAGCAACGATCTCGCCGTCACGCACAAGGCATGCGGCACTGTCATGATAAAGCGCGGAAATTCCGAGAATGTTCGTCATCGGCGCTTCGTATTCTACAGACACAAAGAGTTATTCTTGATTTGTGGCTGATCCGTTTAAAGCTCGTAATCCGTTCGCACCGTGGGATCGACGTGAGTTGCCGGGAATGTTTGATGTAGAAGAAACTGCTCGTCGCGTTGGTCACTACAAATGGGCAGAGATGAAATTGTTTGAAGTGCTTGGTGGATGGATCGCAACTGTGCCGGAGATCGATGTCAAACTTCGTCTCGGTACTCATTGTTACAAACATGCTTGGCATGCAGAGTTGTGGCACAACCGATTGCCCGAACTTCGCGAGATGAACCCGGAGCGACTGACCGTTCCGCCGAATGAAGCGATGGTTCGATTTATTGCAGCGCTCACCGAACCAGAAGCGCCAGAAATGACAATTGAAAAACTCGTCGGCGTCTACCGAGTTTTCATCCCACATTTTATTTCGGCATACACATTTCATTTAAACAACACCAGCCAAATCACCGACGGCCCAACAAGTCGATCAATCAAATTTATTCTCCAAGACGAGTTCGATGACTGGCGTGATGGCGAGATGTTGATCCAAACCCTATTAACTACGCCCGCAGAAGTGAAGCGCGCGTCAGCCCATCAGGCACGGCTAGAGATATTGTTAATAGAAGCAGGTGGCATCGCCGGACCAGGAACAATTGGCTCGGCATACGCCGAATGATTAAATAAATTCGAAAGATAATTCAAGAGATTTAGGGGTCAGTAATGAGAAAATTTTTCCCGGTGCAAGATTTGGCTCGTGACGAGCGCTTCACTCAAGCCACCAACGAAGAACGCATGGCCGACCCGCGTGGCACTAATATCGCGAGCGCGATTCGCAAAGCGCGCAGCACGAATCGCCTCACACCATCACGACCAGACGCAACTGACGCGGCACGAAGTTTGATGCACGGAATCATGGTCGGAGAAATTCAAGCACTTGAAGGTGCCGGCCGAACATGTTTTGATTTTGTAACAGGCGAAGAAGCACCGTTTGCGCTGAAACTAGACATGGCTCGGCAATGTTGGGACGAGGCGCGTCACGTGGAAATCAGCGTAAAACTTTCTGAGTGGATGGGAACCGAACTCGGACAGTTCGTCGAGAACACCGTGCTGTTCGCCGCCGCTTGTAGCCAAGACCCAGTGCTTCGACTTGCTGGTGTGAACCGTGCGCTTGAAGGTCTAGCGATCGATGTGTTCACAACGATGAAAGAATTCGGTGAACTTGCTGGTGACCCGTATCTCGCATTTTGTGAAGACTGGATGCTTGCTGACGAAGTAACTCACGTCAAGATGGGCAGTGTTTGGTTGCGGAAAATTACTGAAAATGACCCTGAGCGTCGCAAGAAAGCACTTGAGTTTCAATCTGTCGTTGACAAAATCTTTAGTTACGGCGGGTTGCGCAGCGAAAGTGATGAGTCTCCGATTCTGCTTGCACGACGCTTTCGCGAACTCGCTGGTTTCAGCGATGGAGAATTAACAGAAATTGCCGATGTTTCACTTGCAGCATTAAACGAACGCCGCGAAGCAGTCGAAAAAACACTCGCTTCATCACCTGCCTAAGTATTCGCAATGACAGTGACGGTAGAGCCGTCGATTTTTAAGGTCGTCAAATACGACTCTAAAGAAATCGCCGGTGTCGCAACTGAAATGCTCAAACTTCTCGGCATGGAGTCGACGAACTTGATGATTGAAGTCGATGAGACAGTTGCAATGTCTCGAGTCACAACAACAACTGGCGAACCGGTGCATATTCTGGTCATGAGCAGTGCGTTTGAGAACTTGAAAAAGCCGATGACTTTTAGTGCTGACAACACAAAATTTTCTCTTGGTAGAGGCTTGTTGCGTGTCCGCGATCGACAAAGTGGCAATTTTGCTGATGCGCCAACAGATGACGACTTATCAATTGTTGAAGCAGCCGTTTGGGAAACTTATTGTGTGGGTCGGTTATCTCGGCTTGGTCTGAAGGTTCACAAGCAACGCTGGCACTATAACTTTCGTAATCGACACGGTTTTAATGATGCGGCTGATAAACATTTTGAAAAAATTTGGACAGCCGACGATCTCACATGGACCCAGTTGTCAGAAATTTCTCAACACGCAATTGCGTGATTTGAACTAGCGCAGTTTCAAAGAAGTTTTAACGCGCAGATTAGCGATCGCGTAATTTTGCGAGCAACCGTAAAATCTCGAGATATAGCCAGACAATTGTGACCATTAGCCCGAATGCTGCGTACCACTCCATATATTTTGGTAAACCAGCCTTCTCACCACGCTCAATAAAGTCAAAGTCAAGTGCCAAATTCATTGCAGCCAGACCCGCAACTATGAAACTAAATCCGATGCTCATCGGGCTCGAACTGTTGAAGAAAGAAATGTTCATGCCAAACAAACTAAGTAGCAACGACACTCCGTAGAAAATTGCGATTCCCATTGTCGCGCCAATAATTGTGCGGCGCATTTTGTCCGTCACGCGAATCACTCCTGTGCGATAAAGCACGAGCATCGTTACGAACACACCGAGAGTTATACCGACTGCCTGAATTACGATGCCGTCGTACGCAGTGTTGAAAACTTTAGATATCGCACCGACAAACACACCTTCGGCGATTGCATAAACAGGCGCAAGAACACGGGCCAATTTTGGTTTGAAAGTCAAAACGATCGCGCAAATAAAACCGAACAACGCACCTGCCATTGCCCAACCAGGAAACGTCACTGCACCATCCAATGATTCGCTAACCGATGACCAGCCGAACATTGCCGAGGCCACGAGTAGCAACATCAACAACAATGCCGCACTTGCAGTGCCACTTGCTGTCATCACGTCGACAGACTTATACGGCGAGACCGGGCCATCGTTTATTGGCGCATGAAATACTTGCGACGATGACTGCTGACCGGCTTGAGGTGCCGCCCAACCTGCTTCACCAGCACTTCGTTGCATTACTTTTGAAAAAGACTTTTCATTAAGAATTGGATTTGCCATAGAACAAATAATACCAGTCAGTTGGTTTTTATTTAAGCCAAATCGTGTGAACTCATTGAATCAAATAACTCAATTTCAGGGGCCTTAGTTAATAAGTTTTTACATGACTTAGCCATTTCAACCATAAGTGCACTATCGAAATGCACTCGTTGAGCCTCAACTGAATCCCATTTCTGAATCACAAGCACACGATTATCTTGAATTGCCGAAAGCAGTAAGTCGACGTTTCTGCAACCTGGATGCATTCGTGTCATCACAACATATTTAGAAAGTATTGCAACTAGCCCAGCCAAATTTGAAGCGTCAAATCGCATCGTCACCACCGCGATTGAAACATCGCCGTTGCTCATAATCCGCTACTCATACATCTTTAGCATCGCAGAATTTGCCCCATTTAATGGCATAAAATTCCGTGTTTTTTGCGTGTGTGTCCTTTGCCTCGTGGGTATCGTTAGGCGTGTCGCACCGACTGTGGCGCACTAGTTGCAATAATTTAGGGAGAATACGTGGCGAAAGAGCGAATTGACCGAGACGACGAAGATCTAGTTCGGCTCTACCTCACCGATATCGGTCAGTATTTGTTGCTTACCAAAGACGACGAAGTTCGCTTGGCTAAAACTATCGAAGAAGGAAAGATCGCCGAAGCGACTCTTAATAAAACAGAAAAACAAATTGACCCGACCAAGCGCCGTGAACTAAATAAAATTGTCAAGGCTGGGGCGAAGGCTGAGCGCCAATTTGTGCAGTCGAATTTGCGATTAGTTGTTTCAATCGCCAAAAAGTATCAAGCCTCGGGCCTGCCGTTGTTAGACCTAATTCAAGAGGGCAATCTCGGTTTAATGCATGCCGTAGAAAAATTTGACTGGCGAAAAGGTTTTAAATTCTCAACTTATGCAACATGGTGGATTCGCCAAGCGATCACTCGCGGCATCGCCAACACTGGTCGCACGATTCGGCTTCCAGTTCACGCTGGCGACACGCTTGCGCGTCTGCAAAAGGCACGCTCACGCCTTGAGTTGAAGTTTGGTCGCCATGCAACACTCGCCGAGTTGGCTGAAGAAGTTGAAATGCCAGCCGACAAAGTGACCGAAGCGTTGCGCTTTGCTGCTGAGCCACTTTCACTTTCAGAACCATTGCGCGAAGACGGCGATGCCGAACTCGGTGATGTTGTCGAAGACCGTTCAGCAGAGTCACCATTTGAAGTTGCCGCCACTGCGCTGTTGCCAGAAGAAATTACTCGACTGCTTGCACCGCTTGATCAGCGTGAGCGCGAGATTTTGGCATTGCGTTTCGGTCTTGATCGCGGCGAGCCACGAACTCTTGAAGAAGTGGGCGAAGCATTCAACTTAACTCGCGAGCGAATTCGACAGATCGAAGCACGAGCGATGAGCAAGTTGCGCCATCCATCTAGCGACACAGGTGCCCGCGACCTTCTCTCGGTTTAATCTCGCTACGACGTGTTGTGCGTCATCGGTGATTTAGTTGAAGACATTGTCGTTTGGTTGCCAGAATCTCTTAATTACGGTGCGGATACTCCGTCTCGAATAGTTCGCACTCGCGGCGGAAGCGCATCAAATGTTGCTGTGTTCGCCGCAACTGTTGCTCAGCAAAAATCTCACACAGATTCGGGCGCACGGCTGATTGCACAAGTTGGTGATGATCGTCTCGGCGATCAATTAGTTGGCGCGCTGCGCGATGCTGGCGTCGACCCATGTGTTGTTCGCAGCGGACGAACTGGCTCAATAGTTGTAATTGTTTCGCCCAACGGTGAGCGCACGATGCTGACCGATCGCGCCGCAGCAACTGAACTCGTTTTGGCACCAGATAATTGGTTTGAAAATATTTCACTGCTGCATGTGCCGGCGTATTCGCTTTTTTCAGAGCCTCTGGCAACTGCGACGCGTTCATGCATTACTACTGCGCACGAAAAAAATATCCCAGTCTCAATTGATGCGTCGTCAGCATCATTAATTCTCGTGTACGGCGTCGCTAAGTTTCGAAATCTTGTAGCCGAAATTCGACCAAAGATTTTGTTCTGCAATACCGATGAGGCTGAAGTATTGAATCTGACTACACAGCCACTAGATCTCGACATCGTGGTGATTAAAGCCGGCGCTCGGCCGACCACGCTGATCGAGAACAAAGTCGTCAAGACGGTTGAAGTTGAACCGGTTGGCGAAATCATTGATACAACTGGGGCTGGTGATGCCTTTGCCGCCGGCTTCTTAACAAAATTTAGCGAGAATAATCTCGACACCTATATATGTGTCTTGGCTGGTCATCAACTTGCCGCGCGTGTTTTACGCAGTCCAGGCGCGACAATGGATGCACAATGAATTCGTTTCAAATTCGCGTTAGCGACGAAGTCAGCACGGCACTCTCGCAACACAAACCAGTTGTCGCACTCGAGTCAACTATTTTTTCACATCTCGGTCTGCCATCGCCAGCAAATCTCGAGGCATTAACTCGCTGTACCGCGGCGTTGCTCAGTCACGGTGTCGTGCCAGCAATTACCGCGGTGCTTGACGGCGTCGCCCGAGTTGGCATTGACGAAAGCGAGTGGCCGCTAATTCTTGGCCCCGCAAAAAAAGTTGGTGAGCGCGAACTCGGGTTAGCAGTTGCCCAGCGTTGGGCTGTCGGCGCGACGACTGTTTCTTCTTCGCTGTTGCTTGCGGCTCGCGCCGGTATTCGTGTTTTTTCAACCGGCGGTATCGGCGGCGTGCATCGCGGTGCCGAAACTAGTGGAGACATCAGTAGCGACCTTGGCGCAATCGCCCAACACCATGTCGTCACAGTTTGCGCGGGCGCGAAATCATTTCTTGATCTGCCACGCACTCTTGAATATCTTGAAACACTCAGCGTGCCAGTGCTCGGTCTTGGCTGTGATTTTTTTCCAGAGTTCACAGTTGAGCGTGGCGATATAAAAATACCTGCACGAGTTGAAACGATTAAAGAACTCGCAGAAATTGTTCGGGCCAACGATGCACTCGGACGCAACGGTGGAATCCTCGCATGCGTGCCTGTTCCAAAAAAAGATGGCTTGCTTAAATCATTTATGGATGAAATCACGGCGACTGCGCTCAATGACGCAAACAAGCAAGGCATTACCGGCGCGGCTGTTACTCCTTATGTTTTAAAATTTATTGCCAATGCGACGCACGATGCAAGCGTCAAAGCAAATCTTTCACTCGCCGAAAACAATGCGCTAACCGCCGCGCAACTCGCAGTCGAACTTTCTATAGCGCAATAATTTTTGGCGGAGGCGGACGGGAATCGAACCCGCCGAACGAGGTTCACTCGTCCCAACCGCTTTGAAGGCGGCGGAGCCCACCAGGTACCCGGACACCTCCATCGCGAAGGCTACTTGTCTAATTTTCAGATGACGCAATTCGATCTTTGTGTACACATGCAATAACTCGAACCTAGTTACGCACACTGGGCTCAATTAAAGGAGCACACAAAATGATTGTTTGTTGGTCGGTGAAAGGTGGCAGCGGCACAACAGTTGTTGCATCAACTATTGCATTAATGCGCGCCGCAGAATCACAACGCGGCGCACTGCTCGTAGATCTGGCTGGTGATGTGCCAGCAGTTCTTGGCTTGGCAGAATCGTCGGGGCCCGGCATCAACGAATGGTTTGCGAATTGCGATCATGGGTCACGAATGACATTGCAGTCAATTGCGTTTCAGGCCACGGCGAATTTACAAATTATTGCGCGTGGTTCAAAACAATTAGATGCAAAAGAAAAAGAAATTAGAAATTTCTCAGAACTGTGCGCCGCACTTAAAATCTTTGATCTACCAATAATTGTTGACGCTGGCTGCGGTCCGCCGTCGCCCGATTTACTTGCTCACGCCAGTTCATCGTTGCTAGTTACTCGTCCGTGCTATTTATCGTTGCGTCGGGCTGCGCAGTTATCGGTGTCGCCAACTGGCATCGTGTTGATTAATGAGGCCGGTCGTGCGCTCGGCAAACATGATGTTGAAGCAGTTATCGGCGCTCCGGTTGTTGCTGAAATTAGTTTTGATGCTGCAATCGCTCGCGCGGTTGACGCAGGTTTACTTGCCAGTCGAATACCAACAATCATGTCAAATCAACTTTTAGCAGTCGCATGAGCCGAGCAGTTCTAACTCGAATAGCACCAAAAGTTCACAGTCGTCTTGACGAATTTTTTAGGGACGAAGAAATCCGTGAAGTCATGGTCAACGCAGGTTCGCAAGTTTGGATCGAGCGCGACGGTGAACTCTCGCTAGTTGGCACAATCCACCCAGATGACACACGGGCATTTATCGAGCGAACTTTGCTGCCGCTTGGCCGACGCATCGACATAACCTCACCAGTTGTCGATGCTCGGCTAAGCGATGGCTCAAGATTGTGCGCTGTGATTCCACCGATTGCAGTCGACGGACCATGTGTTGCTATTCGCAGATTCGCTGCAAAACAAATGCAACTCGAAGATTTCGCTCCACCAGAAATAGTCGCATTGTTGCAGCAACTAATTTACGATCGCCGAAATATTCTTGTGAGTGGTGCGGCATCTGCCGGCAAAACGACCTTGTTAAACGCACTATGTGATTATCTGCAAACCAATGAACGCATCGTGACAATCGAAGACATCGCCGAACTTCGACTTAACCACCAGCATGTACTTCGCCTTGAAGCCAGGCCCGCATCGCCAGATGGCAATCAAGAGATTTCTACCAGGTCACTGGTGCGAACCGCGCTTCGACTTCGACCGGATCGATTAATTATCGGCGAAGTTCGTGGTGCTGAAACTCTCGACATGTTGGCTGCAATGAACACTGGTCACAACGGTTCTATGTCAACGATTCACGCCAATAGTTCACGCGATGCAGTTCGCCGAGTTGAGTCACTTGTGCTTCAGCATGCCGCAAACTGGTCGCGCGATGTCGTGCAAGATCATGTTTGCTCTTCAATTAATGCCATCGTGCATGTTGCGAGACATCTCAATGGCGCTCGATCTGTTGAAGAGATTTTGCTACTCGACGGTGAACGAAGCTTCTTTTTAGTGCAACATGGCCAAATCGTCAGTGAGCCATCGCTGTGAAACATCTAGTCGCAGTTTTCGGAGCATTGACCTTTGGCTGTCTAATTGCTGTTTGTGGGTTTTGGTTTATTCAAATACGGTTGACCAAAGTTTGGGTCAACCAGAGGCTCTCACAAAATATGCCACAACTTGAGCGAAATTCGTTGCCTGGCAATCTTGTTTTGTCTCAGTCGTCAACTTTGCAACTCGAGCAACTCGCCGAGGTTTTAGACACGACTGCTCGGCATCTTCGACTTGGCGAATCTTTTGCTAGCGCCTTGCAAGCAGCAGTTTCATCACAACATTGCGTGATTCAAGTTCTGCAAAACTTCTCTCGGGCTTGTGCAGTGGGTGAAGCAGCCAGCGAAATTTCTAAACAGCTTATAAAAACTGCAAAAACTAAAGACCAACAATTTGTCGTCAAGACTCTTGAACTAGCAGCAACAGGCGGAGTAGGTGGTGTGATGGCACTTGAACGCGCTGCAATTGTCATCCGCGAACGGGCAACACACATTGACGACAGATTTGCGCAAGCAGCGCAAGCATTACTCTCAACTCGCATCTTGTCGTGGACACCCCTCGTGGTTGCGGGCTGGCTCATAGCTTCAAGCGCTCCAGTGCGTAATTATTTAATTCTTAGCCGATCTGGTTGGGTGTGTCTACTACTTGGAATTGGTCTGAATCTCGCAGGCCGCAAGTGGATGCATGCAATTATCACACCCAGCGTTGTCGCGTAAGTCGTTCAATGATTTCGATTTTTGTTTTTATCGTGATTGGCGTTGTGTTTTATCGACGCAAGACAAGATCAACTAATCAACCGAATTTCAGTGTGTACATTCCAGAAATTATTGATGTTCTGCTGGTACTAATTCGCGCGGGTCAAAGCCCTGCGTCGGCAATGGCACAACTTCATTATTGGGCGCCAGACAATTTATATAAGCATCTAATTCAAGTGCACACTCGGCTACTGCAAGGCGAGCGTTTCATTGATGTAGTCAAAACCCTTCGTGATGATCTTGGCTCAAGTTTTTATCCATTGTGCGACATTCTCGTTAGCGCAGACCGAGACGGCCTACCGATCACATCAGTGCTTGACCAACTTGCGTATCACGCTCACATAGAGCGCCGACGATTGCAAGACATTAGCGCTCGACAATTGCCCGTACGTTTGCTGCTTCCACTTACTTGTTGTATTTTGCCTTCGTTTGTTTTGCTAGCAATGGTTCCGCTTGTTGTTAATTCCCTCTCGGCTGTTTCTGCTCAACTTTTCTGACGAAAGCGACTCTTGTGATTAAATTTAAAAATGACTCAGGTCAGGCCACTACCGAGTACGCACTTGTATTGCTTGGCGCAGCAGTAATTGCACTTTTAGTTATCGCCTGGGCGACAGATGGTGGTGGTGCGGGACGCATCGGTGAACTCTTTGACACCGTGCTTTCTGGCATCTTTGATCGCACCGATGCTGTCGGTTAGCAGTTTCAATTTGAAACGCTCGCGCGAAATCTGGGTTAGTGAACCAGGTCAAGCCACGGTCGAATTTGCACTCGTGCTTCCGTTTCTTTTTCTGTTTTCATTATCGGTCGTGCAAATTGGCAGTGTTGCAAACGATCAACTCGCGCTTGGTCATGCTGCTCGCACTGCTGCGCGCGCGATTTCTCTCGCAGATGTGGCTGACGAAAACGCAAATCAAATCGCACTTGATTCAGTTCAAAATTCAATCACGCTTAACCCAGTTGATGTAGATGTCGAACTAAATGAGATTCGTGCGCAAGTCACACTCACATATCAGCGTCAGATCAATATCCCAATAATCGGCAAATTATTCAACAATGTAACTCTGCAAGCAGCTACCTCTATGCCCCGCGAACTACCAAGTGAGACGCCGACTTCTAGTTAATTTTTCGCATGCCTTTGCGATTCGACATTCGAACACGAACTTTTTGTTCATCTTCTAAAGCAAGTTCTTCAGCCACCAATCGACCCATACTCTCGAGACGCTCAATGGTCAGCTCATCACGATTAATCGCGGCAACAACTGCACAGTTAGGTTCGTCTTGATGTTTGCAATCACGAAACTTACATTGCTCTGCGAGCGAAAAAATATCAGCGAAAGCACGCTCGATTCCACGACCACTTGTCCACAAATTGAGTGCGCGCAAACCTGGTGTATCAATCAACCAGCCGCCGTTGGGTAATGCCACAAGATCGGCGGCAACCGTCGTGTGTCGCCCTCGCTGGTCGCCCTCACGAACTTCACCAACTTGTTGATTCGTCGTTCCGACAAGCCGATTCACCAAAGTTGATTTTCCAACGCCACTGGCGCCAAGTATTGCAATTGATTTGTTGTTTTCGCCATACTTCGCCAACTCTTCTAAACCTTCGCCAGTCAGACCGCTTACAACATGGCAGGCGATGCCACAAACTCGAGCGACATTGCGTAGCGCTGCGATATGTTCTGTCGCTTCAAGTAGGTCATTCTTGGTCAAAACCAATACTGGCACTGCACCACTATCGAAAGCTAAAACGAGTTCGCGTTCAACTCTGCGCTCGTTTGATTCATTTGTTGCTGCGTGAACAATGAATACTGTGTCAATATTTGCAGCAACCGCATGTTGCTCGGCGCGCACCGCGTCAGAAGATGCGCGGCGGATTAATGCTGAGTATCTTGGCAACACTTGTTCGACACGATCAAGATCTGGCGCAACTGCAACCCAATCACCAACTGCAACATCGGCGCCAATATTTCTTACGCGAATTATGCCATCGGCATCCGACGATGCACTCACTTTGATAGTGCTCCATCCACGATCAAGTCGACTGACGCGACCAATAATAAAAGCCGCATCAATTTTTTTCGCAGCATCTTCAAACGCGTTATTCCATCCGAGTGCCAGCAAATTATGTCGCATCTTGTCATTAACGCTACCGACGCAACCTATAGTGCATTTGAACTAAAACAGATATCCTTATCAAGCCCATACTTGACCCCACTATGAAACATCATGCCTAACGCTCTCGTAATAGTTGAATCGCCAGCAAAAGCGAAAACAATTTCAAAATTTCTTGGCGATGGTTTTGATGTGCGTGCATCAGTTGGTCACATTGCTGATCTTCCAAGCAAAGGTTTATCAGTTGACGTTGAGAACTCTTTCAAACCAAATTATGAATTAACAGAGCGTGGCGAAAAAATAATAAAAGAACTGAAAGTACTTTTGAAAAGTGCAGATGAGCTTTATCTAGCAACCGACGAAGACCGTGAGGGTGAGGCGATTGCTGCTCACCTAATGGAGTATCTCAAACCAAAAATCCCCGTGAAACGCATGGTGTTTCACGAGATCACGAAAACCGCTATCAGTGCAGCCCTTGATCACACCCGTGATATTGACTACAAACTTGTTGATGCTGCCGAAGCACGCCGAATTTTAGATCGACTCTACGGCTACGAAGTTTCACCAATCTTGTGGCGCAAGGTAAATCGTGGCTTATCGGCAGGTCGGGTGCAAAGCCCTTCAATCCGCTTAGTTGTCGAACGCGAAGAAGAACGAATGGCTCATGTGGCTGCCGGCTACTGGGATCTTGAAGCCACGAGTGCGACCACACCTATGTTTACGGCAAGTTTGCAATCTGTCGATGGCAGCCGAATTGCGATGGGTAAAGATTTCGACTCACTCGGCGTCGTGAAAGAAGGCGTCGTAGTTATCACCGAGTCGCGAGCGACAGATCTAGTTAACGGCTTAGCCGCCAAAGATCTAACAGTTCGTAGCGTCGAAGATCGACCGTATCGAAAATCTCCTCGAGCGCCATTTATGACGAGCACTCTGCAACAAGAGGGCGGCAACAAATTGCGCATTACGGCGAGTGAAGTCATGCGTTTAGCACAAGGACTTTACGAAGGTGGATTCATCACCTATATGCGAACCGACAATGTGATTCTTGCCGACGATGCGTTAACCGCGGTGAGATCAGAAATCACTACCGCATTCGGCCAAGAATTTCTTTCTACTGAGCCGCGAGTTTATAAATCAAAAGTGAAAAATGCTCAAGAGGCACACGAAGCGATTCGGCCGACACTTCCACTGAGAAGTCCAGAAGTAATCGCTGCTGATGTAAACGCCCGCGAACTATCTCTCTACAAAATTATTTGGCAGCGCACTCTTGCATCACAAATGGCAGATGCCACTGGCGTAACTGTGACAATCAAACTTGGTGCCACTGCATCTTGTGCGCCGCTAGCAGACTGTGAGTTTTCAACAAGCGGCACAACAATCAACTTTGCTGGTTATCGCCAGGCATACCAAGAAGTAGAAGACGAAAGTGAATCTGAAGAAAAAGAAGCGCTCCTTCCGGCAATGAAGGTTGGCGACAACATTCAAATCGACAAATATGCAGCCGATGGACACATGACTTCGCCACCTGCTCGCTACACCGAGCCAACACTGGTTAAGAAACTTGAAGAACTCGGCATCGGTCGACCGAGCACTTATGCGGCAATTCTCGGAACAATTCTTAATCGTGGTTATGTCTGGAAAAAAGGCCAAGCCATCGTGCCATCGTGGACAGCATTTGCAGTTGTGCGGCTTATGAAAAATCATTTCACCGAATTAGTTGACTATAAATTTACTGCAACTGTTGAAGAAGAACTTGACGAAATCTCGCAAGGGCTGCGTGTCAAAGAAGTTTGGCTCGGTGAGTTTTATTATGGCAACGGCAAAGAACTTCCGGGGTTAAAGCCACTGGTTGAACACAACATCGCGAACATTGATGCCGCTGCGCTTAATGCGTTTCCAGTTGGCATGCACCCAACGACTGGTGAAGAAATTGTTCTGCGCCCAGGCAAGTTTGGTCCATATGTGCGGTGTGGAGACAACACCGCGTCAGTGCCAGAAACAATGACACCTGATGAATTAAATGTCGAAATTGCCGTCGCATTGTTGGCGGCGCCAAAATATATTGACCCAATTGGCGAACTAGATGGGCTCGAAGTGTTTCTAAAAACTGGTCGATACGGGCCGTATGTGCAATGGGGAACAATTGAGAATCCTCCACCAGATTTCGAGAAGCCAAAAATGGTTTCGCTGTTCAAGACGATGGCGCTAGAAAATGTAACGATGGTTGAAGCACTTCAACTTCTTTCGTTACCGCGGACCGTTGGCGCTGACCCAGTAGATGGCGAAATCATCACTGCGCAAAATGGTCGCTACGGCCCATACATCACCAAGGGTAAAGACAGTCGCACACTCGAAAGTGAAGACCAAATTTTTACAATCACGATTGAGGCTGCTTTGGCAAAACTTGCCGAACCACGAGTCTTCGGTCGGCGCGGGCCAGCAAAACCTCCGCTAAAAGAATTTGGAGTTGACCCAGTAAGCAACCGACCAGTCGTGGCTAAAGACGGCAAGTTTGGAACATACGTAACTGATGGCGAAACAAACGCAAGTTTGACTCGCGGTGACCGTATTGAGTTTGTTACCGCTGAGCGAGCGTTTGAATTATTAGCGATTCGTCGTGACTACACAGCAACAAATGGCCCTAGTAAAAAGCGAACCAAAAAGGCCGCCAAACCCAAAAAGTCAATCGCCAAGAAAGCTACAAAATCTCCGGCAGAAAAGACAGTTAAAAAGAAAATAAAAAAAG